>CAYODN010000006.1:13355-21518 GCA_964402735.1 uncultured Candidatus Peribacteria bacterium
GTTCGATCTGCTGTTCTTTGTTGTGATGTTTGTGCTGTTTTTGGTGTTTTTATGCTATCCATTTCAACAACTATGTCGTCTTTTTTGAGTTTTATTCCTCGAACTCCGGTGGCCGCTCTTCCCATTGAGCGAACATCGTTTTCACCGAATCTTATGGACATTCCGTTTTTTGTGATGATCATTACCTCGTCCTCACCGGTGGTTTCCTTTACCCATTCGAGTGAGTCGTTGTCTTTGAGTTTTATGGCAATAAGACCTGTTTTTCTTACGTTTTTAAAATCTTCGATTGCGGTTTTTTTGATTACTCCGCCTTTTGTTGCCATCATAAGGAATTTTCCCGAGAATTTTTCGCCGATATTTAGAATTGAAGTTACAAACTCTTCTTTTTGAAGTTGAAGCAGGTTTACGATCGGTTGGCCTTTTGCGTTTTTCGATGCTCTTGGAATTTCGTAAACGGGAAGTCTGAAAACTCTTCCTTTGTTTGTGAAATATAGGAGTTCATCGAGATTGTTTGCGAACCTTATGATTTTGATTTCGTCTTCTTCTTTTGTTTGTGTTCCGATTACGCCCTTTCCTCCTCTTTTTTGAGTGCGGAAAGTGTTTTCCTGAAGGGATTTTATGTAATTTTCTCTTGTGAGCATTACTATCATCGCTTCGTTTGGAATAGTGTCTTTTGCTGAAATTTGATTTACAGCATGGGCAACAATTTGAGTTCTTCTTTCGTCTCCGTATTTTTCTTTGATTTCAGCGAGTTCGTCTTGCATTATTTTAAGGATTTTTGCCGGACTTTCGAGGATTCCCTTGAGTTCTTCGATAAGGGCAAGTTTTTCAGCGAGTTCGTCTTCGATTTTTTGTCTTTCGAGGCCTGCGAGTGTTTGAAGTCGCATTTCCAAGATGGCTTTTCCTTGAATTTCCGTGAGCTTGAATTTGCTCATAAGGGCTTCAAGCGCGTCTTCTTTCGTGTCGGATTTTTTGATTGTTTCAATTACCGCATCGATAGAATCCAGGGCGATTTTGAGTCCTTCAAGAATGTGTGCTCTTGCCAAGGCGATTTTGAGTTCGTATTCGGTTCGTTTTCTGATAACTATTTTTCTGTGTTCGATGAAATAGTAAAGTACCTGTTTTAAGTCGAGAAGATGTGGTTGTGTCTCATCTACAAGCGCAATCATGTTCATGTTGAATTGTTCTTGAAGTTGAGTGTATTTGAATAGTTGATTTAAAATTTTCTTTGGGTAAGAATCCTTTTTCAGCTCTATAACTACACGAATTCCGTCTTTGTTGGACTCATCTCTGATATCGGTGATTCCAACGATTTTTTTATCACGAACGAGTTCGGCGATTTTAGAAATCATATTGGCTTTATTCACCATGTATGGGATTTCCGTTATGATTATGTCGAATTTGCCGTTTTTTCTTTCAACAATTTCAGTCTTACCTCTCATAACGATACCTCCTCGGCCTGTGGAATAGGCTTTTTTGATGTCGGCGATGCTATAAATAATGCCGGAGGTTGGAAAATCCGGGCCTTTGATAAATTGCATAAGGTCGTCGATTGTGGCTTCCGGATTATTTGAAAGGTGAATTAAGCCGTCGATAAGTTCCTTTAGGTTGTGTGGTGGAATTTGGGTTGCCATACCTACTGCGATACCGGAAGATCCGTTTAAAAGAAGATTCGGGATTTTTGAAGGAAGAACGGATGGTTCTTTAAGCGATCCGTCGTAATTATCTCTCCAATCAATTGTTTCTTTTTCGATGTCGGCTAGAATTTCGTCCGTAATCTTTTCCATTTTGGCTTCCGTATAACGCATAGCGGCCGCACTATCTCCATCGATGGAACCGAAGTTTCCTTGACCTCTCACTAGTGGATATCTCATTGAAAATTCCTGGGCCATTCTTACCATTGAATTGTAAACGGCGGAGTCTCCGTGAGGGTGATATTTACCGATAACTTCACCTACCACCGTAGCGGATTTTCTGAATTTCGAAGAGGATTTAAGTCCCATCGTGTGCATAGCGTAAAGGATTCTTCTGTGAACGGGTTTAAGACCGTCGCGCACATCCGGGAGGGCTCTTTGAACGATTACGCTCATCGCGTATGTAAGGTAGGATTTCTCCATTTCGGAGACGATTTCGGTATTTTTAATGTTTGAATCGTTGTTTAGATCCAGTTTTTGGGTTGGATTCTCGTTTTCGTTTTCGTTGTTTTCCGCATTGTTTTGCGAGTTTTGTGTGTCGGCCAAGGTAAAAGCGGTTAAATTTTTTAAATTCGGTTCGGACTATATCACAAAAGATTTTTTTGTGTAAGCGATTTTTTAACAGATAAAAAAAGTTTTTGAATAATGCTGATAAGATTTTCCTTCTTTCGGGCTTGAGAAAAGGCTTTGTTTTTGGTATAATAATGAGAATTAATTTAAAAGAATGACAGACGAAAATAAAAATAAAACAATTTCAATAGGGGACGAAGACTTAAGCGCTTCAAATAAAACACAAAATGGTGAGGCCGATGCAATTAATTCCGCTTCAGTGCCAAAATGGGTTTCAGGCGCAAAAGATGTGGGCGTTCCAAAGGCTTTGGATGAATCGGATTTAGGTATTGCTCCAAAGAAAGCCGTAAAGTTCGAGAAAGAAGATGAAAAGAATTTTTCCGGTCTTAGAGTGAAAAAGCCTTCTGAAACCGATCTTGGCCTTGATCCTTCAAGCGAGGTGGGAATTATTAAGCCCGATATCGTGGCGGTGGAAGAAGTGGAAAAAGAGGCTTCGCTTAAGATGGAAAAAGCGGGAATCGATCCGAAAACCGGTAAAAAAGGCCCCGTGGATTTAAAACAAGAAAAAGCTTCGCCAATTGAAAACGGTGAAACCAAGAAGAAAAAAGAAGATTTAATAGATAAGTTTTTCGGTCTTTTTATGAAGAAAAAGGCTTTTGATGCGAAAAAAGAACAATTTGAGCATGTGGATACCGGAGGTCTTGATGTGAAAAAAATGAGTGATGCGGAGAAAAAAGATTACGTGGAAGCTGAAAAGATTTACCAAGAGGGCCTTGCTTCCGTTAAAGACTTGATTTCTCCAGCTTCTTTTGAGGTTCGTTATGATACGCTTCGTTTCGATTCGATGTATTGTAAGAGTTTTTACGCTTTTTCTTACCCAAGATATCTCGATACAAATTGGCTTTCACCAATTGTCAACTTTGATGTAACGATGGATATTTCACAGTTTATTTATCCTATCGGAAGCGAGCAAATTATGAAAACGCTTAAGAAAAAAGTGGCTCAAATGCAATCGAGTATTCGAATGGACATGGAAAAGGGTAAGGTGAGGGATCCTGCGCTTGAAACGGCGCTTGAGGATGCTGAATCGCTTCGTACGGAAATTCAACGAGGGCAGGAAAAGTTTTTCCAATTCGCTCTTTATTTTACGATTTATTCGGATGATGAAAAGAAGCTGGAAAGGGTTTCAAAACAACTTGAAAGCTTACTTGCCGGAAAACTTGTCATTACCAAAAAGGCTCAGCTTGAAGCCGAAAAGGCTCTTAATTCCACTATGCCGTTTTGTCTTGATGAGCTTTATACGATAAGAAACATGAATACTTCTCCGCTTTCAACGACTTTTCCTTTTACATCGGCCGATTTGACTTCAAACAAGGGTATTTTGTACGGCCTTAACAGACACAATGACAGTTTGATTATTTTTGATAGATTTTCTCTTGAAAATGCGAATAGTGTGGTTTTTGCGAAATCCGGTGCAGGTAAATCTTATGCAATAAAGTTGGAAATTTTGCGTCAACTTATGATGGGTACCGATACTATCGTTATCGATCCGGAGAATGAGTATGAAAATCTTTGTTCTACGGTTGGCGGCTCTTATTTGAGGCTTAGTTTAAACAGTGATCGAAGAATTAATCCTTTCGATCTTCCAAGCCCGATTGAGGGTAGTTCCGTTCTTCCCGGCGATCTGCTTCGTTCCAATATAATAAATTTGCACGGACTTCTTCGACTTATGCTTGGAGGGCTTACACCAGCGGAGGACGGCCTTTTGGATAAGGCGCTTGTGGACGTGTATGCGCTTAAGGGAATCACGATGGATCTTGTCGATCCTTCCATTTACGAACCTCCTTTAATGCAGGATCTTTATGATGTGCTTAATTCAATGGACGGAGCGACGACACTCGTTCAAAAACTTTCAAAATATACTTCGGGTACTTTTGCCGGACTTTTCAACAAAAGATCTAATGTGGATTTGGAAACGGGACTTATGGTTTTTTCCATTCGTGATCTTGAGGACGAGCTTAGGCCGGTTGCCATGTATATAGTGCTTAATTACATTTGGAATAAGGTAAGAAGTAAGCTTAAAAAACGACTTCTTGTTGTGGATGAGGCCTGGAGCCTTATGCAGCACGAGGATAGTGCGAAATTTCTTTTCGGTCTGGTGAAAAGAGCTAGAAAATATTATTTGGGAGTGACCACAATTACGCAGGATGTGGAGGATTTTATTAAAAGCGGATTTGGAAAGCCTATCGTTACAAACTCTTCAATGCAGCTTTTGCTTAAGCAAGCGCCGTCGGCTGTGACAGTTCTAAAAGATATTTTCAACCTGACAAAAGGGGAAGAGTATGTACTTTTAAACAGTGGTGTTGGTCAGGGGCTTTTCTTTGCCGGTGATAAACATGTGGCGATTCAGATTATCGCTTCATATTCGGAAGATAAGGTGGTGACATCAAATCCCGAGGAAATTTTAAAGAGAGCGGCTGAAACTCAAGTTTAAAAACGAAAAATGGAAATGCAAGAAAAACAAAGATTAAAAGAAGGCCTTTCAAGAGCGATTTTGTATCTTTTTGTGGGTGCGCTGCTTTTTTCCGCAAATTATTATTTGGATTTGAATGTGCTTAAAAGTGGCGACATTGCGCCCTCTGAGCAGGTATTTGTTTTTGATTACAGTAAGGATTTGGATTTGCCGATTAATGGTGTTCTTCGGTTTTCGAATGGGGAGGGTGTGATTAATGAATTCGAGGAAATTTACACAAATAAGGAAAATCGCGAATATGTGGTGAGGATGAATGGTGGACGCGTATGGGGAAATTTCGAACTTTCAAATGCCAAGGTAAATATTATTGTGGAAAATGTTGTCATTATTCCCGATAATTCAATTTTTGATTTGAAATATGTGGATGGAAGGCTTGAAATCGCCACTTATAACGGAGAAACTTATCTCGGTTTTTTGAATTCGGAAGTGTCGAATATGGGTTTTGGCGACCAGTTTTCCGATAGATTTATGAATGTGCTTCCCGTTGCGAGAGATACGCAGGTGAAACTTACCGTGGCCAAGGTAAATGCCGATTTTTCGAAGCTTTTACCTATGAAATTGGCAAAATCGATGGATTTGTATTCAGCGATTACTTCCGCGATGAGAAGTGAAATTTTTGTAAGCGAGAATATTCAAAAGGACTTGGCCTTTACTGAAGGAATAAAAGTGGGAATCAGATCTTCTTTTTCTTCCGAAAATTTTGCGGATAACGGTTCTTTCTTCGGTTCTTTTGTGAATTTGCTTAAGTCGAATTTGATTTTCGTGAAAGATAAAACGAAACGTTATGAATACGATAGCGCTCTTTCCCATCTAAACGGAGCGATTTATTATGCGGTAAACTTGAAAAATACGGAGGCCAAAAACTCGCTTTTTGAGTTTGACCTGTATGTAAAGGAAAAAAATCTGTTTTTGGATAACGAATTTTTAAAAATTTTCGATGCTTATTTGGATTTACTTTCCGTTTTTCGAGCTTCGGATAATGAATTTTTAGTGTTGGAGCATTTTATGAACGCTTCCAGCGAATCGGATATTAAAAAGGTGTTTGTTACTTTATCGATTCTTCGAAGAAATGTGTATAATGCTATGAATTTTTCCGAATTACTTGCAAGAGAAAGTCTAGAAAAATACTTTAAATATTTTGATGGGGTAAGTGCGGTTTTGAAAAAAGACCCTTCTTATGCGAAGTTTTTATCTTTTCAAAACCAAATTTTGGATAATTTGCTTCTTCGTTCTTCTGTTTTTTATTCCCAAAAATTCTTTCAAATTAAGTCCGGTCTTGAAGAAATTTTGCTTTCCACTATTTCCGATGAATATTTGATAAATGAATTAAAACAATCTTTTGTGAGTTTGAAATTGGATTTTTTGGCGAGAGCCTGGTCTTATCTGAAATCTGAAAAGATTTCGGCGGAAAATGCTTCATTGATTTACGATTTGCTCCTTTCGGATATAAAGGAGGTTCTTTCCGATGAGAAAATGACCGATTTGGCCGTGCTTAATTTATTTAAAAAACAACTCGAAAGTGTTTACGATCAATATGATTATTTGAAAAATGTGCAATATAGTGCCTCGGCGCTTTACGGAAGCACTCATGAGGAAAGATTTGCCACCTATTTAAAGGATAGGCTTATTATTCCCGATTTGAACGGTTTTTTAGAAAGTGCTCAGGAGGAAAAAACTTTGGATGAAGTTAAAGCGCAGATTGTGGAATTTCTCGGTCAAAACGGAATTACAAAAGTTCAATTTTCGGATTTTGAGAATGTTAATCAAAGGTTTTTGAAAATTTCCGCAAATATTTCGGGTTATGATTTTGAGGCGATTTTTGATCAAGACGCGGCTTCCTTTAAAGATATTTGGGCTTATGATGAGGATGTGTCAACGTCGTCTGTTAAAATTTCGAATTTGCTTTCTTTGTTTCAAAGAAAATTTGTGGAAAAATCCGTGACAGTTCCCGAAAATCTCGATGCCGAAGCGGAAATTCAATCTCACGCCGAGAGGGTAGCGAAAAATTTTGTGAAAGATACACTACTTAAATCCGGCTTTGTACTTGAAATCGAAAATATTTCGATTTCAAACAATGATTCCACCGTTTTTAGGCTTTCAGATGTATATGTAAACGGTAATCCGGATATCGTACTTACTTTTGATTACGTATCTACTGATGAAAGCGCAAGAAATTTGTATGTGATTTATGATGGAAAGCCTGTGGTGCTTGATGGCCCTTATACTTTGAAAGAGCTTTCGGATTTGGTTTTAAGTAAGGCTGATTTTAGCGCACTTTCCGAAGAAATCTTGAATGAAAACACTTCTTTGGAAGAAACGACCGAAAATACCGAAGAAAACACTTCCGCGAGAGTTTCCAGATAGTTTTTTGAAAAGTGTCTTTTGCTTTTTGAAAAAATTTGTGCTAGTTTTTTCGCGCAATTATTGTTTTAAATATTTAATATGCCTGAAAATAAAGGAAATTACGGTGCCGAGCAGATTCAAGTACTTGAAGGGCTCGCTGCGGTGCGAAAAAGACCGGGTATGTATATAGGTTCTACAGATATAAACGGACTTCATCATTGTGTTTGGGAGATTGTAGATAACTCCATCGATGAGGCAATGGCCGGTTTTTGTAGCGATATTTCCGTTGTTATTCAGAATGATGGGGGAATCGAGGTGGAGGATAATGGACGAGGTATTCCCGTTGATATAATGCCGAAAACCGGAAAATCAGCGCTTGAAACCGTAATGACGGTTCTTCATGCAGGAGGTAAATTCGGTGGTGGCGGTTATTCGATGTCCGGTGGTCTTCATGGAGTCGGAGCCTCAGTTGTAAACGCTTTGTCCGTGAAATTGATTGCAAATGTTTATAGGGATGGAAAAATTTATGAGCAATCTTATGAACGGGGAGTGCCTATGGGTGAGGTAAAAGTGGTTGGTAAAAGTGAAAAAGTTGGTACTAAAATCACTTTTTATCCCGATGATCAAATATTCGATAATATAGTTTTTGATTATTCGATTATTGTAAACAGGCTCAGACAACAGGCTTATTTAAACAAAGGTATTAAAATTAAAATTTTCGATCAGAGATCTTCGGATAGGTGTTGTTTTTATTTTGAGGGAGGCGTTAAATCTTATGTTGCTCACTTAAATAAAAGTCGTGAGAAAATTCATCCGGAGATTTTTTACGTGGAAAAGAAGGTGGATGAAGGAATTGTAGAGATTTCTTTGCAATATACGAACACTTTTCAGGAAACTATCTATTCCTTTGCAAATAATATTCTTACTCCCGAAGGCGGTTCTCATTTGACCGGTTTTAAAAGCGCTTTGACGAGAACGGTGAATAACTATGCCAGATCCTCTGAGTTGTTGAAGGAAAAAGAT
>CAYODN010000007.1:0-21338 GCA_964402735.1 uncultured Candidatus Peribacteria bacterium
CCCCGGAAAAACAAATTATATTCCAAAAATTTATGGAAAATCTCCGGGGCTTAAAACTAAAAACCACGTCAGCCTCCCTCACTTTCTTTGACAAGCACCCCCGCCCTAAAATAAAATGAAAGTACACTTTAAAGTATACTTTCAAAATTATGATCAAAATAATCGGACTCAAACAATTGCAAAAAAATACCAAAAAAATCAGGCTGGAAGTCGAAAAAGGCACCACCTTCGTGGTTCTTTATCGTTCAAAATTACTCTTTGAAATTCGCCCAATTAAGTCCGACACGCTTCCCGATACCCAAGACCTAATCAATCAAGGAGTTTACACCGGTGCTTTCATTAAGGACATGGCCGAAGCCGAAGCAGATATTATCAATGGAGATGTGTCCCCGTTTTCTTTCGATTCGTTAAAACCACTCACGAAAAATGTACAAACTGTCAGAAACACGAAAATTTCAAAAACAAATCAGAAAAATAAACGATCAAAATCTCAAGAACAAAATTTCGATAAAATTACGAATTCTTGAAAATAACCCATTTGATCCAACACTATCCACGGAAAAGCTTGTCCATTTTAGCAAAAACAGATGGTCTATAAGAATCTCATTACAATATCGGATAATCTTTTCAATAGAAAAGAACGAAATCATATTAATTTCCTTCGGCACCCACAGCATATACAGCCACCTTATAATCTTCTTAGTTTCTCCTTAATTTTGAAATTGCCCGCACAAATTCCTTTGAAAAGCCTTTCACATCTGCCATTTCCTTTGCCAATGCCTCTCCGAGGTCGCTTGCGATAAGTCCGTTTCCATACTCGCCAAAAGCTCTTTCTCCGGCTTTTCCCATAAAATAAGCCGCCATTCTTACGGCATCAAAAGGCTCGTATTTCTGCGCCAACAAAGTGCCCACAACACCACTAAGCACATCTCCGCTTCCGCCCACGGTCATACCGGCATTTCCGGTTTCGTTTACCACCACATCGCCGTCATCAGACACGCAATAATCCTTCCGCCCCTTAAGTAAAATATTGATGCTCAAATCCATCGCAATAGACCTGAGAAACACAATCGATTTCGGATCCGCCTCATCTATCACAATATCTCGATCCACCAGATTTCTAAACTCGTTCATATGCGGAGTAATCACCATATTTTGAGCCAGTGGAAATTTATCCACCTTCTTCAAAACGGAAATTGCGCTTGCATCAATCACCATCGGAATTTTTGCGTTTTTCACTATCTCAAGGCAAGCCTCAAGCACTTTTTCGTTGTCGGAGAGCCCCGGTCCCAGCACCAAACTGTCGCATTTTTTCGAATATTCCAAAATCATTTCCACATATCTTTCAGTGAGATATTCTCCCGGATATTTCCGCACAATAAAATCAGGCAAAAATGACCGGCTACACTCAAAATTACATTCCGGCACAAATAAAGTAACCAAATCCGCGCCGGCCCGAAGCGCACCCATTCCGGCCAATAGAGGAGCTCCAAAGTAGTCCAGGCATCCGCCCACAATAAGCACATGCCCGTTGTCACCCTTGTGAGAATCGGGATCTCTTGGCTTAATTAAAGCCTTAATTTCTTTATTTTTGATCCTTGGAAGCATAACCTTCTTCTAAATTATAAAAAGCTTTTCCACCTGCAAACTGTGCTTTACTACCTAGTTTTTCCTCTATTCTAAGGAGTTGATTGTATTTGCATATTCTATCCGTTCTCGAAAGCGAACCTGTCTTAATCATCCCCATATCCCATGCTACCGCCAAATCCGCTATTGTTGTGTCCTCGGTTTCTCCGCTTCTGTGTGAAATAACAGTCGTAAATTTCGATTTTTTAGCAAGCTCGATTGTGGAAAGTGTTTCCGAAAGAGTACCGATTTGGTTTACCTTCACCAAAATCGAATTGCAAGCCTTTACATCGATGGCTTTTTGAAGCCGAACAGGGTTTGTAACAAGCAAATCATCCCCGACAATTTGAATTGTTTTTCCGATATCCTCCATAATTTTCTGAAAACCTTGAAAATCGTCCTGATCAAAAGGATCCTCAATTGAAATTATTGGAAATTTTCGAAGGAGAACATCATAATAAGAAACCATATCCCCGGAACTAAGCGTTTCCGCTTCACCGTTTACACGCATTTTATAAGCCCCGTTCTCGTAAAACTCGCTTGCCGCCACATCAAGACCGATCATAATATCTTTCCAAGGGCGAAAACCGGCCTTTTCAATGGCCTCCACTATTACCGACAGAGCCTCATCATTGTCCTTAAGCCTCGGCGCAAAACCACCTTCATCACCCACGGAAGTGCTTTGGCCCCTCTCTTTCAAAATTCCTTTTAGCGTATGGAAAACCGTAGCTCCCATTCGAAGAGCCTCTGAAAACGATTCTCCGCCAACCGGCAAAATCATAAATTCCTGTATTTCAAGCCCACTATCTGCATGCACTCCTCCGTTCAAAATATTCATCATTGGAAGGGGAAGAAGAGAAGCCGAAGGATTCAAATATTCAAAAACATCAAGAGCTCTTTCGTTTGCACTTGCTCGAACACTTGCCATGCTCACACCCAAAATCGCATTTGCACCGAGTTTGGATTTGTTGTCGGTACCGTCAAGATCGATCATTTTTTTATCAATATCGGAAAAACTTTCACTTTCCATACCCAAAATTTCCGGAGCGATAATCTCATTTACATTGGATACAGCCTTAAGAACGCCCTTTCCAAAATATCTGGCTTTATCACCGTCCCTAAGTTCAAGCACTTCGTGTACGCCGGTAGAAGCTCCACTCGGCACACAAGCCCGGCCGAAGCCGTTTTCCGTATGTACTTCAACTTCAACCGTGGGATTTCCTCTTGAATCAAGCACTTCACGAGCATGAATTTTTTTTATTTTTGACATCCAAATTTTTTGTTAAAAAAATTTTTTTCTATTCCAAAAAAAAATATAATACTTCTTTTCCTCAAAAACAACCGCATAACACAAATATTTCTTGTAAACGGCTCTAAGTTTTAGTAAAGTTGAGCCCAAAGCTAACCGAAAAAATATGGAAATCAAATTTCATGGAAATACATGTTTTGAAATAAAAGGCCAAAAAACAACGATAGTGATAAACCCGGACGATACAACAAAAGATTTAAAAGCGGATATAGTGCTTTCAAGCCTTACAGTGCCGGCAAAGTCGATAGAGGGTGCACAGTTTTTTGATTGGCCGGGAGAGTATGAGGTGCGGGAAATTCCGATTAGCGGATATCCGGTTTTTACAAAGAGCAAAACTGAAAACGAGGAAACACTGGATGCAAAACCGACAACGATATTTTGTTTTAAAATGGATAATATTAAGGTGTGCCATCTTGGAGAACTTGGACATGCTTTAAAAAGCGATCAAATTAAGGAGATGGGTGATGTGGATGTGCTTTTGGTGCAGGCCGGAGGATCATCGAATTTATCAACGAAAAAAGCCGATGAAATCATTGAAAATTTGGATCCGAGAATTCTTATTCCGATGGGATCGCAAATGGAGGATTTTTTGAAATCCCGGGATCTGCAGGCTTCAGAGAGAAAAGATAAGCTCACTCTTAAAACGGAAAAAGATTTACCCGAAAACGACAGACTTGAAATTGTGCTTGAAAAATGCGATTAAAAAAACATAAGTCCCCGTAGTTCAATGGATAGAATGGAGGTTTCCTAAACCTTAGATGCAGGTTCGATTCCTGCCGGGGATACCACATTTTTCGCTTCGCGAAAAATTAATGTATCAAGTCATTACAAAACTCTTTATTAATTACAAAACCCCCATTTTGCCCCACGGGCAAAATTTATGCCTTCAAGTTATTACATAATATTTTTTTAATTACAAAATCACCATTTTTTGCTTTAGCAAAAAATTTGCATCTAATCATTCCATATTGACAAAACCCCATATTCTGCCTAGATTCTCAATATCACTAAAATCGTTTATGGGAAATAGAGAAGGAGGAAACAACGGTAGAATGGTCGATTTTTCAAGCCTTTTTGACGAAGATGATTTACGAGAAATAGGCGCAGACAGCTCATCTCCAAAAGCCGATCATCCAGCACCTGCTCCCACAAACCCCTCCGCTTCCAAACTTCGATATGCCCCTGAAGCAAACAAGCCGAATGCATTTGAAAACAGAAGACCCAAACTTTCAGATTCCTATTTGCCACGAGCCTCAAGGTATGAGTCTCAGCTTCCCCCCATTGATAATAGAGCAAAATCAGGCCTTCCCAAGGAATTTGAAAAAGACAAAGAAGAAGTAACCGGCGTATATTCAATGAAACTCGATGAATCCGGAAATCCTTATGCCAGAAGTGAAAAAGATAAAACAAAACTTCAAAGAAGGCCTGCCACAAAAGCACAACCCGAACACCCCACAGCTCAGCAAAACACAAATGAAATGAACTTGCAAGGAGAGTCGAGGAAGCCGAAAGAGAAGCTCGTCTCCGTGAATTTGATGAAATAGAGCAAAGACTTGCTGAGCAAAGTGCAAAAAAGGAAGCTGAAAAGAAATCGATAGACTCTTTTGATCGAACACCATCCGCTCCCGTAATATCTGCCGAAGATATTTCACAATTTGAACTAAAAACCAAACTGGCAAGCGACCTTGGAATTCCGGTAGAAACACCGGACGGGGTACCATTGAATGCCCCGGATGTTTTTGAAGACCTTGAGGTTTTGGATGCGGGTTCTGAAAATTCTGAGATTCCACTCCTTCCGGACTTACCTGTAAACCCTTTTGGTACTGAGATGTCCTCTCAAGTTCAAATAATTATGGAAACACCAAAAGATTCCGAAGACGATGATTTTATTTGGATTCCCACCGGGACTCAATCAAACAAAATTCCCGAAACCTCACAAGCTTTTTTAGATAGGCCTACAAGCGGAACTCAAAACTCAATAGATGCCTTTTTTGCTTCGATGCCGAGAGCAAATCCTCCAAAACAACAACCGCTCCCAACTGAAACTCAAAAAACCGCTCCAACTCCTGCCACACAAAAGGCCGAAGATCCGGATCAAACCAAACTTGGAACAAGAAATTCCGGAATAATGAAAATGCCTGCAAGGAAAAAATCCTAAATTAAACGATTTCGCCGATAAGTTCCCATTCTCTTGCCCCTAGAATTTTTACCGGCAAAATTTGCCCAAGCAAATTTTTATTCGCGTTTCCAAAAATCTTCACTTCTTTAAAATGTTCATTTTTCCCGTAAACCGCTTCTTTGTCGGCCCTTTCAAAAAGCACGTTGCAGTTCCTTCCCACAAATCTGGAAAGGGCCTCCCTCGAATTCTCCCTCAAAATATCGTTTAGGGTGTTCCACCGTTTCTTTTTAACGGAAACGCTAACATCATCGACAAGCCTTTTTGCTGCAAATGTTCCTTTTCTCTCCGAATACTGCGCCAAAAATGCAAACTCGAATTTCATTTCCTCAAAAAACCTGCAGGTGTTTTCAAATTCTTCCTCCGTTTCACCGCTAAAACCAACGATAATATCTGTTGAAATAGAAATATCGGGGATCTTTCTACGAAGCTCCTCAATTATTTCACGATACCTTTCTACGGTGTACGGCCTATTCATCCTTTTTAGAGTATTATTATCTCCGGACTGGATAGGCAAGTGCAAACTTGGCATTTGGGTAGTCAAATTCGCCATTGCATCGATTAGTTGGCTCGTCATATCCTTCGGATGCGGTGAAGTCCATCTCACACGCTCAACGCCAAGGGCGCGAAGGGAGTCCATTTTCTCAAGCAGATAAGCAAAAGGCTCTTTTCCTGCGGGAATATCTCCGATATCTCCATGGCCTTTATCGTACACGGATACTCCATAAGAATTCACCGTCTGGCCAACAAGCGTAATTTCTTTCATGCCCATCTCGGCGGCTTTCTCAGCCTCAGCCAAAATTTCCTGAATCGGCCGCGATTTTTCGCGTCCTCTCGAAAACGGAACAATGCAATAAGTACAAAATTTATCGCAACCCATCGACACGGGAATAAAGGCCTGATTCTTCGGCGTAAGGCCGTAAGTCGGAGAAATTTTAAAGTAATGATCTAGAAGTTCCTCATCCAATTTGGGAAGATTCTCCGCCTCAAATTTCCTCATCATCTCGGCAAGCCCCATCAGTTCATCGATTTTAAGCGCAATATCCACTTCGGGAAGAATTCGAATTATTCGGTCCGGCCGGCCCAACACTTCGGGGTCGTCCAGCCTTGTGGAAGATTTTCGCACCATACAGCCCGTCACTACCACAATAAGCCCGGGATTTTGTTTTTTAAGTTGTTTTATTTTCGGCATAAGCCCGTAAATTCTATCCTCGGCCTTTTGCCTTATGGAACACGTATTGTAAACGATCAAATCCGCGGTAGCATCGGACTTAGTGCTTTCATACCCCAAAGAATCAAGGTATTTAGCCACTCTCTCCGAATCGGAGTAATTCATCTGACAGCCATAAGTGTGAATAACATATTTCTTCGTCATACTTCTTTAAAAAAAGGGCAGGTAAAAAATAGTGTATCACATTCCCGGAAAAACAATCCAGTAAAATTTAAGATTTTTATATTAAATCTCTCTTAAGCCTTGAATCCATTATCGCAAAATTTTGAGAACTGATAAACACAGGGACAAGCGTTTCGGGTTTTGTTCCGGTTTCTTTAAGAGTATCCAGAGTTAAGGCCAGTTTTTGCCATTGGGAGGAAAGCTTTTCACGGTCATTCACATCTGAAATATCAGCCAATGCTTCTTCAAATGTTTTTCCCGAATATACCAATTGCTTTATATTTGTAT
The DNA here is from genome assembly GCA_964402735.1 of uncultured Candidatus Peribacteria bacterium. Lineage (GTDB taxonomy): Bacteria > Patescibacteriota > Gracilibacteria > UBA1369 > LOWO2-01-FULL-3 > JAVEWJ01. The sequence continues at coordinate 6,793 of CAYODN010000007.1, forward strand.
TTATTCGTCCGGTGATGGCATAAGCAACAAGTTCATCTCGAATGCTTTTGAATAATTCAATAGCTTCGGAAGTTTGAAAATAATCTGAAGAAGCCATAGCCTTTTTCTTTTTTTGAAGCAATATTGCCAATTTTTTCTTTTTAAGGGACAACTCTTGTAATAATCGTGGCAGGTCCTCGAATTCAGAAAAACCCATTTTATCATTTATCTCAGCGATTTCAGCTTTAATATTTTTTATTTCACGACGAATTTCCGAAATCTCCAAAGTCCAAATCGGTGGAAGCTCGAATTCTTCCAAATAATTTGCGTTGAGCAAGTGTAAATACTCATGGATAAGCACATTTTCGGCATTTTCTACGGTTGCATCGACCACAACTATTCTACCATCGAAAACATCGCCGTTTCCTTTTTTTCTTTTATAAAAACCGAAAACATTTGGATCCTTTTGCAATTCTTTAAAATATTCGATATCTTGAATCAATACTGCAATGCCACCCGGCAAAATTCTGAAATTTGTCTTTGAAAGTTCAAAACCTCCTCCATTTCCATTCGGATATATACAAGAAAATAATTTTTTTGAAAGGTCTTGAATCGAACTTCCATCAATTTCGTTTTGAATATATTTTGTATCTTCTTGAATCTTATGTAAGGCCAAATCAAACAATTGTCTTTGCGCAGACGAAAGATAAAATACATTTGTGGGGGATTCAAAATTAAAATTACCTTTAAGCTTATCACGATCAATATTTTTGATTTTGATCATTTTAAGTAAATCGAAAATCAAAGAAGACGAAACTTCCCCCAGTTTATCAAGCGTTTTAAAAATTTGCTCATTTTCCAACTCAATCACTTTCAACAAACGACCTTTTGTCGATGGCTCAAAATCTTGAATGTTTTGTTCGGAACTTAAGTACATAATGTTGAAATATCTCAACATTATACACTTTTTTGAAAAATTCTTCAATTACTCACCCCAGCGTTCCTTTAATCCTTCTCACTCCGCTCGATGAGCTTTGTTCCTTTTCGATTTTAAACTTTCCAAGCTCAGCCGTATTTTTCACGTGCGGTCCTCCGCAAATCTCCATACTAAACCAATTTTCACCCTCTCCCACTTTATACACTTTCACTTTCTCGCCGTATTTGTTTTCAAAAAGACCGATCGCGCCAAGAGATTTCGCCTCGTCCAAAGTCATTTCAGTAAACGAAACCGGAAGGGCTTTTTCAATTTGCTCGTTCACGATTTTTTCCACCTCGGCGATTTGCTCGGGAGTCATCGGGCTCGGATGCGAAAAATCAAACCTAAGCCTTTCAGCTGTAAGATTGCTTCCTCTTTGTTGAACATGATCGCCAAGCACAATTCTAAGCGCCTTGTGAAGCAAATGCGTCGCCGTGTGATAACGAGTCACAACTTCACTGTGATCTGCAAGACCTCCTGCGAATTTCTGTTCGGCACCGGCCCTCGAAAGCTCCTGATGTTTGCAAAAATCACATTCGGCATCAGCCTTCAAAGATGCAAGTTCTTCATCGCTTTTTACATACCCGGCTGATCTAAGCTCCTCGATTGTCATTTCCACCGGAAAGCCGAAAGTTTGAAACATATCAAAAACAAAATCTTTTCCAAATACCTCGGCCACAGGTGCTCCCTCTTTTCCGGTATTTTTCGAAATGGCTTTTTTTAGAACATCAAGCCCTTTCACAAGAGTCCTTCGGAATTTTTCCTCTTCCCCGGCCATTTCAGCAAAAATAAATTCCTGCTTATCCAGAAGCGTTTTATAAACCTCGCCGTATTCCTTCACCACGATTCCGGCGATTTTTCGGCAGAAATCATTTTCGATTCCAAGCTTCATACCTGCACAAATCGCGCGACGAATAAGCCTTCTAAGAATATATCCCTGATCGGTGTTTGATGGGGGAATGCCAAGTTCATCGCCTAAAATAAATGTGGAAGTACGAAGGTGGTCGGCGCAAATTCTCTCATTTCGAATATTTTCTTCTGTTAGCTCATATCCACCGAGCAGCCTAAGTTCGCTTGTTATAGGCAAAAACAGTTCACTGTCATAATTCGAATTGAAACCGTTCAAAATAAAAAGTGTTCTCTCAAGACCCATGCCCGTGTCCACATTTTTCTGAGCCAACTCCACAAATTTTCCTTCCTCATTTTTGTTGTATTGCATAAACACATTATTCCAAATTTCCACGCATTTATGGCAATCGCAGGAAATCCCGTTTTTATCGCAATCCGGGCACTTTTCTTTATCTGTAATATAATAAATTTCGGTATCAGGACCGCATGGCCCCGTAATTCCGGCCGGTCCCCACCAGTTTTCCTTTTTTGAATAAAAATAAATTTCACCACCTTTCAAGGCCTCGCCCGGAATATGCCTTTTAAAGCCGAAACTTTCCCAAATACTCGCAGCCTCATCGTCTCTAGGCGCATCGACATCCCCCTCAAAACAACTCACGGAGAGCCTTTCCAAGGGAATCCCAAGCCCCCCCTCGCTAAGCGGCGAAGTAAGAAACTTAAAACTCATCTCAATCGCTTCTTTTTTGAAATAATCTCCAAGTGACCAATTTCCGAGCATCTCAAAAAATGTAAGATGCGTTCGATCTCCCACACAGTCGATATCACCGGTACGAATACATCTTTGCACATCCACAAGGCGAGTTCCGGAGGGGTGTTTTTCACCGAGTAAAAACGGAACAAGGGGATGCATTCCGGCTGTTGTGAAAAGTACGGTTGGATCATTCTCGGGAATGAGAGAAGCTCCGGGAATTTCTTTATGATTATAATTTTTTACAAACCAGTCTATAAATTTTCGTCTAAGTTCAAAAGCTTTCATAGTATTATTTTAAAATTACACAGGGAATTTTTGCAAAAAAGCCTTTAATTTACAAGCGAAAACGGTTAATATCCTTGCAGTTTAAAAAATAAAATGGGTCGAAAAAAGAAAGCAAAAAAGATAATTAAAGAAGCGCTCAAGAAAGACAAAAAAAAGACCAAATCCTCCCCGAAAAAAGAAGAAAAAATCATAAAGCCAAAAAAAAAGTTTCCCTTTAAAAAATTTCTGGCATTTCTTTCCTTTTTGTTTTTCTCTTCCGTCACGGCTTTTCTCCTCATCGCATCCTTTCAAGCAAACGAAATTTCCAAATATTTTTCCGAAAAAGATACAATTCTCACATTTGAAATAAATTCCGATTTAAAAAATGTGCAGACGAGTTCATCTCTTTCCGCGCTTGCCAATACTGATATTAAGACAACCATTTCAAATCTCTTTTCCACCGATTTTGAAACGAAAATATCTCCCTGGCTCGGAAGATCGGCGGGAATAGCGTTTATCCGAAACGAAAAGCTTGGCCTTTCACCCATATATTTTATGGAAACGGCCTCGAAAAAAAGAGCATTTGAAGTACTGAATATTTCGGCAAACGGAAAACAAATAATCACTCTTCCGGAGTATTATTTTCCGAAAAACGATTATTTTGAAAAACCGCTTTTTCTTACCGTGATTGATTCTTATATGTTTTTCTCACCGCATCAAGAGGCCCTCACTGCGCTTCTAAAAATGCAAAACAAATCGCTTGAAAAATTATCCAAATCTCAAAAATACAGAAATATTAAGGCTTCTCTGCCGTCAAAAAGACTAGCCTTTTTATATATAAATTCAGAGAATTTTGTCCCCGGCGATTTAAATGACTTTGATCTTCCCACAGGCCTTTTGCTTGCTTTATCGGATATTTTCACTTCAGAGGGCATATCAATTTCGGAAAACAAAGGCGATTTTTATCTTTCTTCCTTCACAAATCTTTCAAAACCTTACACTTCCGCGCAAAACGAAAAAGGTGTTCCGGCGTCCTTCCCCTATAATCAAAATCTCCAAGCGATTTTCGCCTTCAAAAATCCGAAAAATTTTCTCAAAAATGTACTTTCGGTTACTTCAAGGCTTGAAACACTTTATCCGGGAATTTCCACTCTGCTCGAAAATGATTTCGCTTTCTCGCTTTCGAAAAACGGAGAAATCGGCATAATGATTAATTCTCTGGACGAAAAGGAAACTTCCGTCCTTTCCGATATGATTTTTTCATTAGCGCAAAGTTTTGAAGGCTTCGACAAAGATATTCGGGAGGCGACCCTTCCTGACGGCACCAAATATCAAGAATATGTAAAAATTCCGAAGCAAATTCTTACCACAGAAAAATACCACGAAACTGAAAAATACTTTGACTACTCGGGAAAGATTTTTTTGCATCTGAAAGAGGATTTCGCCATTATCTCCTTAAGTGAAGATCACTTGAAAATGCTACTTGATGCGGACACAAAAATGAAAGTCGCAAGCTCAACTCTAAAAGTTAATCTAAACTCGGATCTTTTTTACGAAATTACGATGGAAAGCGAAATAAAAAACGGCGGAATTTTTTCTTCATCAAAATTAAAAATTAAATGAGAACATTCCTCAAAAAATCAAAACAGGACAAAATCCTAAAGGACTTAAAAGCTACCGGTCCGATTTTTGTCGAAGCTAAAGCCGAAAAGTTTACGCCTAAAGTGTTCGGTAATATTCTTCTTCTCGGTTTTTTGGGCCTTGTGATTCTTCTTCTTGTAAACTCTTTTAGTGCATACAGTAAAGGAAAATCCCTTGAAAAAGAAATCTCAAACAAAGCATTCGAGGGGATTTCGATGCTACTTGAGGGCGGAAAAAAAACATCTCAAATCGAGCTTAGAAAAGCTAAAGAGGCCTTTCTTCAAGCCGAGGCTAGTTTTAATGATGCGAAGTCAAAAGCCTGGTTTATAAAATCCGACAAAAGTTCTTACGCGAAAAGAAGCGATGTAAATGTGGCCTTAAACGGCCTTCTTGACGGGGGAGTATCTTTCGCAAACGCCGGCGCATACTTTCTTGAAGCCATGGATAATTTCAATTTGATTCCCGTATATTTCGTTTCAAAAAACAAAAATCCCGAAAAAGATCTGCCATCACTTACGGATACTCTTAAAGCCGGCCTTGAAAAAACTGATCTGGCCATTGCGGAAATCGCTTTGGCTTCACAGAAAATTTCGAGTGTGAATGCGGAAATTCTACCCGAAGATCTGAAAATAAAAGTGAATTTCGCAAAAGAAAAAATCGCCGAAATTTCCGAAATTTTAAATGATATAAAAACCTACTATCCCGAAATTCTTAAGCTACTTGGAGATGAAAAGCCTCATAAATATTTGGTTCTTTTTCAAAACAATCAGGAAATGCGGCCCACGGGAGGCTTTATCGGTTCATACGCAATAGTGGATATTAATAAAGGCTATATAGAAAAACTCGAAACTCATGATGTTTATGATCTACGTGGCCTCGGAGATACTCAAATCGATCCGCCCGAGGATTTTAGGCTTTTTACAAGCAATTGGCGCTTTCGCGACTCAAATTATTCTCCGGATTTTGCGCTTTCAGCAATGAAAGCTATGTGGTTTTTAGAGGCCGAATCCGGTATTTCCGTTGACACGGTGATTGCGATAAATCAGGGCCTTCTTCGCGATATGTTGGCCATCACAGGGCCGATTCAAGTGGGAAATTTCGGAAAGCTCGATTCCTACAATTACGATACCGTTTTAAGCTATGTGATCGAATCGAAAATGTGGGGAGCGGAGGATCCAAAGCACATTTTGAAAGTTTTTGTGCCGGCTTTTGCCAAAGAGATTATGAATGAAAAATATTTAAGTCGAGTTTCCGGAAAAGTATTTAGAGCGCTTGAACAAAAGCATATAATGTTTTACTCAAAGGATGCAGAGCTTGAGGCGCTTTTTGATAAATTCAATATTTCAGGCAGGCAGTATCAAATCAAAGAAAACGAAGATTATATTCAAGTGATAAACATTTCTTCGGGAGGCACAAAATCCGATAAGCTCATCGAAGAGAAGATCAGCCACAATACAAAAATTTCGGAAAACGGTGAAATCACAAACACGGTAACAATTCAAAGAACACATCTTTTTAACGAAAAAATTCTTCAAAAGTGGAAAGATATCTTGGCGCAGTACGGAATAAATAAGCCGGAAGGCTATGTGCTTGATATTCTTGGCCGAGGACGAAACAGAACAACAATAAGAATTTATGTTCCCAAAGGCTCAAGCATTTTAAGTTCCACGGATCCGGAAATAAAAACAAACTATGACGCCGAGCTTAACAAAACCTATTTCACCTCAACTCTTGAAATTTTTGCAGGCCAAAGTAAAGAGCTTAAATTCAGCTACAAATTGCCGTTTAAACTCGACTTTTCAAACCAAAATCTCTCCGTTTACAAATTAATCGCCGAAAAAATGCCGGGCCATCCCGGACAATTATTCACAAAAACCATTGAGAAATCGGAAAAACTCACTCCCGTAATTTATTATCCCGAGGCCTTTAATATGGACAACTTTGGAAATCTTATTTATGCAAAAGATTTAGTCTACGATCGATATTTTTCTGCCCTGATACAAAAAGAAAAAAAATAAATCAGCTTCGCCCGAACATTTTTTCAAGAGAGTCCTTATCGAGAGAAATCATAGTGGGTCTACCATGAGGGCATGTGTAAGGCCTTTTAAGCTCCTTCATTTGTTTTATTAAGGCAATCATTTCCACCTCGCTAAGTTTCTGTCCGAATTTAATAGCACCTCTGCAAGACATGTAAGTAATGATAGCCTCGGTCTTTCCTTGAAATTTACTTGCCTTCACATTGTTTAAAATATCATCCACTACACCCTTAATAATTTCTTCAAGATTTTCTTTCACCAAAAACTTTGGAACTCCCGAAATATTTACCGAGTTGCCACCGAAAGATTCAATATCAAAGCCGAGATCCTTAAATACCGAAAGATTTTCCTCCACAATTATTCTTTCATCCGGCGCAAGTTCTATAAGCTGCGGAATAAGCAAATTCTGCGTTTGTTTTTCACTGTTTTCAAACTGGTCCATAAACTTTTCAAACATCACTCTTTCATGTGCGGCATGCTGATCAATAAGAACAATTTCCGCATTATCCTGAGCGATAATGTAAGAATTGTTGATTTGAGTAAAAACTTTTATTTCATTTTCAAAAAGTCCGTTGTGGGTTCTTTCCTCGATTTCCGGAAGCTTTGCGGGCGAAAGAAAACTCTTTGAAAAATTCATTGCATCACCTTTCAAATCACCGGAATTTGCCTTTGAAAAATTATTTGAAGAGCCAGAGGAAGGGACATTTTTCGAACGACTAAAGTCCTGCTTCATTTCAAAAGAAGCCTTGAAAAAATCACCGCCGGACATATCGGAGATTAGGCCCTTCGGCATCAAATTATTTTGTTCAAGCGAATGTTTTACCATCTTATAAACCACGGATAAAATTTCCTGCTGATTTAAGAATCTGATTTCACTTTTTTTTGGATGAACATTCACATCAATAAGCTCGGGATCGATTCTAAGGTTTATAAAAAACGCCGGATTTTTGTGTTCCATCAGCATCGAATGATAGGCTTGTTTTATAAGCGCTGAAATTCCTGCGTGCTTCACGGATCTGCCGTTTACAAAAAGAAATTGCTGCTTTGTATTGGATCTTGAAACAGTAGGCTTTCCGATAAACCCATCGATTTTAAACTGGACACCGTCAAAAAACACCGGAAGAATAGCGTCTTTAAGGCTTTCTCCGAAGATATCGATTATTCTGGATTTAAAACTAGAAACCCGGCTCAAGTTAAAAACAGTCCTTGAATTGTGAGTGAGTTTAAAAGAAATTTCGGGATAAGATAAAGCAATTCCATAGAGAGTAGCCGAGATATTTGAAATTTCGCTCGAATCGCTTTTTAAAAACTTTCTACGCGCAGGAGTATTGAAAAATATTTCACGAGCTATCACTGTGGTACCCGTGTTCATCGCAATTTCGATTTTATTTTCAAGCTCCCCTCCGTTCACATTTAAAGAAAAACCTGAAATCTCGCCCTCTCTTCGGGATTTGATATTAAGTTTTGAAACGGAAGCAATCGAAGAAAGAGCCTCCCCTCGAAATCCCAATGTAAAAAGTTTAAACAGATCTTTTTCTTCACTGATTTTACTCGTTGCATGGCGCATCACCGCAAGCTCAAGATCATCCTTGTAAATTCCTTTACCGTCATCAATAACGGAAATTAACTTTTTTCCGCCCTCTTCCACTTCAACGATAATATTTTTGGCTCCCGCATCGATACTGTTTTCAACAAGCTCTTTTATGGCGTTTGAAGGCCTTTCCACCACCTCACCGGCGGCAATCTGACTTATCAATACATCATCTAATAGTTTTATTTCGGACATTCGGTATGTGGATTATCTGGCTATTGTAAACTCGGCTTTTTTAAGATCAAAATCAAGCTTTCTTCCGCCGATTATCAAATTGGAAATTATTTTTTTAAAGTCTTCTATTCTTGTTTCCGTTCCGGACATTTCAGGATATCCGGCCACAATCGAAACGGACATAACACTTGTGGAAATACTCTTTTCATCCACGTTCAATGCCAAAACAACACCTTTAAGATTGGCGTTTAATTCCGAGAACAGCTTCGCATCAGGTAAAAAATCTCCAAGTGAATAAAAAATCAGAGAATTTTTTATTTGTTCGGCCGGAAGAATTTCCGAAATGCCTTTTCCCACCACTATGTCACTTCCGGCCTCTGCAAGGCTTTTTGCATAGACCTTCATTTCATCTTTTAGTGTTTTTTCGCTGAATTTCACAAATGATATTACAAAATCCCTTTCCGATTTTTCTTTGGAAATAATTGAATTGGCGGAAGTGTCGCCCTGCATAAATTTGCAAACCGAAATCTTGAAATCGTTTCTTTCACTTCTTATGCATTCGCCGTTGGAACCATCGAATACCAAATAATCCGGTCCTACCAAAAACGAATCTTTGTTGCCTCTAATGTCTCTAAAAAGTCGAAATGCACTTTGATCGTTCTTCGGATTATAATTTTTATCATATTTATAATTTTGAACCGTAAAATATTCAAAATCATCATACAAATTCCCGAAAATCATCATTGTGGCACCCTTATCTTTTTTCCCTTCACCTTCATAAAACAGAAGTGCGCTGTCTTTTTCGATCACATCTTTATATCCGAATATATCCATCAAAGATAAAAACATTAACAGTGAATCTTTAGCACTCACGTCAAGATAGGGGATATTATCGAACTCGAAATTCTTAATGCTTCGAAGTGTTGAAATATCATCGAGTTCCTGTGTGACTTTATCGCTATCCTTTGAGAAAGAAACCGTGGAAACAAAAAGAGAATTTCCCAAAGCCTTACTTCGAATCACGTTTTTAAGCCTGATTAAATTTTCCGTTTTGGCATCTTGGCTTATTAATATCGGCACGATTTTCGCATCCTTGAAATATTTGCTAACCAGGGGCAAATACAAATCAAGACTGTCCTGGTTCATAAACACTTTATCGTTTGCACTTACCACACCTGAAGAAAGAAGTTCGCCGATAAAATTTTTATCCACATCTACTTTGCCATCCACTCCGTAAAATTTACATTTTTTGCAAACATAACTATCCGAAAGAGTGCTAACATCTTCAATTTCGGAAATCAAAAAAACATATTCGGGAGAAGATTTTGTGGAAATTGTTTTTAGTATTTTCGCACCTTCTTTTAGCCCCGAAATTTCATCGGAAACAAGCACTCCTTTTACACCTTCTTTTATTTTTACCGCTTCATTCAAATAAAAATAGTCGGCCCAGAAAAATTTGTCATCAGGTTTGTATGTGTCTATTCGTGAAAGTTTTGGAATAGTAATGTAAGCGAAAATTGAGAGTCCAATAACTCCCGCGGCCAAAATAAAAATAATAAACCCAATAATAAACCTGAAAATTTTCTTTTTTGTTTTCTTTTTTAATTTCATTTGTAATTAATTACTATTGGTTCAAGAGAAATCTTGTCTCCATCGTTGAATTCCGCAACGAATTCAAAAGTGTTTTTCCCTTTTGAAAGATTTCCGAAAGCGCTGGAAGCTTTATACCAAAAGCTTTTATCGCCTTCCTTAAAGTTTTTTAAAACATATTCATCTTTGCTATCCACACCGACATATTTCACGGTGATTTTCGTAGCCCTTGGATCGATGATCCCCACAAAGGTAATGGGTTCCTTGTTTAAATTCGCTCCTTCTTTAGGCTCCGTGATTTCAAAAACTTTCGGATCCGGCACTTTTACCACAACATCCACTTTTCCTTCGCTGTTTTCAGAAATTTCTTTTACTTCCACGGGATCCTTTTGCTCCTCGGAATTTTTCACTTCTTCAAATTTCGGCTTCGTAGGGACTTTTCCTTCATTGAATTGCATCGTAAGAACATTTGCCTCAAGTTTTGAAATTCTATCTTCGAGCTCTTTTATATGCCTATCGGAATAAGTGTCTGAAGAACAAGAACTTAAAAACAAGGCCAAAACAAATGATAATAAAAATATCTTTTTCATATCTACACAATACAAAAAAAAGTCCATCCTTTCAATCAAAACTGCTTAAAATATTCTTTATTTTTTTCCTAAATCTTTTATTTCCGAGAGTTTGTTTAAGGCTTGAATCGGAGTAAGTGTGTTTACATCGATTTCTTTTAGCTTTTCGTTTATCAAATTGTTTTTTTCTCTTTCCTCGTTAAACATTGAAAGTTGGTTCTCAAGATCCGAGTTTTTTGGAGCTGACTTGATTTTCTTTTTTTCGAGATCTTTAAGAACATTAAGCGCACGCGAAATCACGGAAACGGGAAGTCCGGAAAGCTTTGCCACCTCGATTCCGTAGCTTCTGTTTACGCTACCCTCCACAATCTTATACAAAAACACAATTTTCAAGTCTTCTTTTTCCAAAACCTTCACACTGAAATTTTTTGCGAATCCGATTGAATCGATCAGGTCTGTAAGCTCGTGATAGTGTGTAGCAAACAAAGTTTTCGCCTTAATTCTTTCGCAAATATATTCGGTAATCGCCCAAGCGATTGAAAGGCCATCGTATGTGGAAGTGCCTCGTCCGATTTCGTCTAGAATTATAAGGCTCCTTTCATCCGCATTATTCAAAATAAAACTCGCTTCCTGCATTTCAACCATAAAAGTACTTTCACCTCTCGCCATATTATCGAAAGCGCCAACTCTGGTGAAAATTTTACTCACAACGCCGATTTTAGCCTTTTTCGCAGGCACAAAAGAGCCTATCTGCGCCATAAGAACGATAAGCGCGTTTTGTCGTAGGAAAGTTGATTTACCTCCCATATTTGGCCCCGTAATCAGCATAAAACCGGTTTCCCTATTCAAAGAAAGATCGTTTGCCACAAAATCATTTTGTCCCTTAAAAATTTCAAGAACGGGATGCCTGCCGTCAAGTATTTCCAAATCGAAAGAGTCATTTATTTCAGGTTTAACATAGTTATATTTTCTTGCATTCGAAGCGAAACACGAAAACACATCTATTTCGGAAATTATTTTCGAATTCGATTGAAGTTCTTTTAAATTTTCAAGAATGCGCATTCGAACATTGTGAAAAAGCTCAAACTCAAGCTCATTTATTCGTTCGGACGCCGACATCACTTTTTCTTCATATTCTTTAAGCTCGGGAGTGATAAATCTTTCCGCATTAACAAGCGTTTGTTTTCTTATGAAATCCTCCGGTACATTTTTCAGATTTCCTTTGCTGATTTCAATATAATAACCGAAAACCTTATTAAATCTCACTTTTAGGTTATGAATCCCGGTGCGAGCAATTTCCCTTTCCTGCATTTTCAAAATAAAGTCTTTACCTTCATATAAAATGCTTCGTAGCTCGTCCAGTTCAGCATTGAATCCCTTTTTTATAAAACCTCCTTCTCGAAGGCTTAAAGGCGCATCCTCCATAATTGCACTATCCAAAAAATCAAAAAGTTCGCGAAGATCAAAAAGCGAAAATTTATCACCGAGTTTGTTTATTGAATTTAAAACGGGAAACACCGATATGGAATTTTTCAGAGCCAAAATATCACGAGCATTGGCGGTTCCAATTCCGATTTTCCCCAGAAGCCTTTCAATATCTGAAATTTGAGAAAGAGCATTTTGGGTATCTCTCATCAAATCAGAATCATTGAAATATGTTTCTACGAAAGAAAGCCTGGAAGCTATAATTTCTTCGTTTGCGAAAGGGGAAAAAAGAATATTTCGAAGCCTTCTTGATCCCATTAGAGTGCACATATTGTCCATCACCGAAAAAAGCGAGAAATTTTTATCTCCCGTAGATCCCTGAAAAATTTCCAAATTCGAAATTGAATTTCGGCTTATTTGAAGGAGATTTTCAGTTGAGGCCTTTTGAATTTTCGTGATATGAACAAGATCTGTTTTTTGAGTTTCTTTTATATAACTGTAAAGAAAGCCGGAGGCCAAAATCATCGCCTCACTATCTTCTATTCCAAAAACATTTAATGAAAAAACATTAAAGTTTTTCTTCAAGTAATCTTCCGGATTTTCCGCAAACATATGGGTAAAAACACTTCCCGAGTAGTCGGAAAAAATATTCAACTTTTCCTTTTCTTCTTCAAAAACAATCGTTTCTTTCGGACAAAGCCTGAAAAAATATTCTCGAAAACTTTTTAAATCCGAAAACTCATTACAGAAAAAATCCCCGGTAGTTATATCCGCGTAAGCGATTCCGTATTTATCTTTGAATAGGGTAATTCCACAAACAAAATTATTGGACTTACTATCCAGAACATTTTCATCGAATGTAGTACCCGGCGTAATCACACGGATAACATCTCTTTTCACAATACCTTTGCCATCCGGCTTTGTGAGTTGTTCGCAAATTGCCACTTTCTTGCCTGCGCGAGTAAGCTTTGCAATGTAATTGTCTGCGGCATGGAAGGGGATTCCACACATTATTTGATCGGGGTCCGTTTTATTTCTGCGCGTAAGGGTTATTTGAAGAATTTTGGAAGCTTCCAGCGCATCTTCATAAAACATTTCATAAAAGTCTCCGAGTCGAAAAAGTAAAATAGCATCGTTGTACTGCTTTTTTATCTCCAAATACTGTGCAACCATTGGCGTGATTTTCGTCATTTTTTCTTACTTTTACTTTTCTATGGATAGTCATTGTAAACGAATATTTAATCAAATAAAAATTAATTTTAGATTACACGCCTTTTTCCACCAACTTGTGCCCTGAATGTCTTAAATTCACAAACACCTTTCACAAATTTCATTATTCACCGCATTATCTTTTAAATCCTTTTAAACCTTCGCTTGATTTATCTTTGCCATTTTCGCCCTTTTAAACCTAGCTCATTAATAACCGATCACAGCTCTGCCCAATCTGTACCTGGATGCTTTTAGCGATTTTAGGAAATTCCTCATTTTACGAAAGATACTGATTTTCTTTCCGTTTCTTGCTTTCATAAAGCCTTTCTGAGCCGATACTTTGCTTTTATTGAAGGCAACTGTTTTTTTCGTTTTTTGTGTAGTGTCGATTGTGATTGTGAGAAACATATTTGTGTGGGTTAAAATAAATTTATATTTTTGAGCAACATCAAAAGCGTGAAAAAATTTCCTTAAATTAAATCCTTTCCATCTATCCGAATCTGTCTATTTGTACTGTCTTATTAGAGATTCCACAACTCCCTGGATAATAAGTTCATCTGTGGGGTGTATATCTCTGTAATTCTTGTTTTCGGCTCGAAGGTATGCTTTGTTTCCTTCTTTGATAAATCTTTTTAGTGTGTTTCCATGATCCACAAGGGCAACTACAATGTCTCCGTTTCTTGGTTGTTTTACTGTATTTACAAGAACCAAATCTCCTTCGAATATTCCGGCATCTATCATACTTTCACCTTTCACATTTAGAAGGAAGAAATCTCTGCTGTTTGTTACAAGTTCATCTCCGAGCGTCATATAACCTTCCACATGCTCCGCCGTGTCCACAGGTCCGCCTGCGGGGATAAATCCGAGAATAGGTACCGAGAAAATGTTGTTTGCGGCTTTTAGTCTGTTTTTCACTGTGTTTAGGAGTCTGATTCCTCTTGGTGTTTTATCCTTTTCGAGAGCGCCTTTCTTGGTGAGGGAATGAATGTGTTTGATCACTCCGTTGTCCGAGCTGAGTTTAAAATGAGTTCGGATTTCTTTGATTGTGGGAGATCTGCCGTTTGTCATTTGGTATTTCTCTATGTATTTCAGCACCTGCTTTTGTCTCTCCGTTAAAAATTTAGCCATACATTTAGGGTTATCAAATTTACACCAAAATTATAGGTGAGTGCACCTTCACCGTCAAGACCCACCACACCAAAAGGATTTGACCGATACCTCAACTTATTTTAAAACAAAAAGCCCAATAAAAACCGCACTCTATAAACAAAATCCGACCAAAACTCTACATTACTCTTCTGTCAAAATCCCTTATGCCCGCCAAAATTCCACTCACCAAAAATATTTTATTTTCCATCTTCGAATTTATCTCAAAAACATCGTTTTCAAGCACTGAAATCGCCTCCTTGGACGCTTCAAAATTTTTTTCTATTTCGCTTACTATTTCCAAAAAATATCCGCTTTTTTTGATTTCGGAATGATTCATCGCAAG
>CAYODN010000008.1:0-20127 GCA_964402735.1 uncultured Candidatus Peribacteria bacterium
AACAGCGACGGAAGTCGCGCCACGTTGGCCAACGAGCGTAGCGATGTTGGCTAACTCGTTTTTATGCGATGTGTATTCGCAGAATAAACGGTAATTTGTTTAATGTGCGAAGTTGTGATAGTATAAATTTTACTCGAGATTTAATACATTTTTACCATTAATCAAATTTTATGCAAACAGAACTTCAAAAAACTGAGCGGGAATTGAAAATTTTAAATCTAAGTCCTAAAACAATTAAAAGTTATCTTTACGGACTTAAAGAATTTTTTACTTTCAAAAAAAATAATTTTTCGGAATTTGATCCTGACAATATAAGAGATTTTTTACTTCACTGTGAGAAAAAACACATTTCACCACAAAGCCGAAACTTATTCTTAAACGCTATTAAATTTTACTTTCGAAATGTTGTGAAAATTAAACAGAAAATCGATATAAAATCGGCGAAAACTCCAATATCTTTGCCCTCCGTACTCTCCAGAAATGAAATACAAAAAATCATCAATTCAACGAAAAATTCCAAGCATAAACTCCTTCTATCACTCGCCTACGGTGCCGGTCTAAGAGTAAGCGAAGTGGTCAATCTAAAAGTACAAGATTTGGATTTTGAAGAACTAACCGTTCATATAAAACAAGCGAAAGGGCAAAAGGACCGAATCAGTGTGATGCCGGAAAGTTTGGTTGATAGTTTGAAAAATACTGTTGCCGGAAAAGAAAAAAACGATCCCGTATTTGCAAGTGAGCGAGGAGGAAAACTAACCACACGAACACTGCAAAAAATATTTGAGAATGCCCTAAAATCATCAGGCGTTTTAAAAAATGCCTCGTTTCATTCTCTTCGGCACTCCTTTGCCACGCATTTACTAGAAAACGGTACGGATGTGCGTTTTGTGCAGGAACTTTTAGGGCATCAAAACATCAGAACAACTCAGCTATATACTCACATTACAAATCCGAAACTGAAAAATATAAAAAGTCCTTTGTAAGGGTGTGTCGATTTCTTGTAATTTTGCACTTCTTGAAAAAGTCTCGTTATTCTGATGCAGGGCTTAGGCATAAGAAAAGTGGCTGTGGCGATTCTTTGTGGCCTTATTGCCCTTCGACAAGCTCAGGGCAATGTTTGCTTACGCAAACAAATTTTTTTCACTTCGTGAAAAAAATTGGCGGAGAGAGAGGGATTCGAACCCTCGAGAGCCTTACGACCCTACCGCTTTTCGAGAGCGGCGCCTTCAACCACTCGGCCATCTCTCCCCGTCCGAATTAACCGCAAAGAAAACAATCATCGGAGGCCATATATTCCATGAAAGGCTCAAGAATTACAAGTGATTTTGCTCTCACTTCCCTCGAAAGCCTCCAAACCTTACAATCCGTTTCGGAGGTTTTCTCAGTACATTCAAATCCGATATCTTTCAAAGATTTCACAAGTTCGCTTGATGGGTTTTTGCTCAAATTCAAAGTGCTTCCGAGTGTATACATTTCTCCGCTTATTCCCCAGATCGAGAAGAGTCGTTCGTCTCCGCATTTGGCTGCCGTAAATACTTGTCCCAAAAAGCTTAATTTCGAATATTTTTCATCTATCGGAAAAACGATTCTTCCACTTTCGGTTGGATTTGCAGGAGCTTTACATAGATCTGTTGCCTTGTACTCCGGTTTTCCTTCTATTTTTTCGATTACTTCCTCCGCCTTTTCAAGAACTATTTCTTCAGTTGTTTTCTCCGGCACTACAGGTTTTTGAACCGTTGAACCGGTAGAAATTGAAGGAGTTGACCCTTCTGATACAGATGGGGTTGAAGCATCTGAAACTACGGCCCCGTTTGCATCGGTTTGTGTTTCGTTGTTTGTAGGATTTTCCGAATTTGTAGAATCAGGGCCGTTGACCGTAGTACCGATATCCGTACTTACCTCGCTTTCAGTTTTTGAATTTGTGTCCGATGATTCATCGTTTCCGCTTGGAGTGGCCATTACTTTTTCAGACTGTTTTCCATTAAAAAGATCCGTGTATTTATATGAATATACAAAACCGAAAGCCACGAGCAAGACCATTAGTGCAAGTAGGAGAACCACAATCATTTTGTGTTGTCCTTTTTGTTTCTGTTGTTTCATGTTTTTTATTTAAGATAATAATTAATTAATTCCCGGCTCACAGAGCCAGATTGATTTATTTTGTTTTTTTAAAATTTTCGCCATCTCGGATAAATTTTTCGCTAAATCTCTGGCCTCATCTACGAAAAGCTTTCCTCTTTGAATTTTCCCATCATTATTCGTGGACGACCTAACATCCCCCATTGCATACATAAAAGACCATGGAGGGAAAATCATTCCATAATGATTAAGAGTTAAAAAAAGCGAAGAAATCACCATAGAGGCACCCTCTTCATGACCCGTCACAATTATTCCCGCAATTTTGCCCGTAAACCTCCTTAAAAAACCCGATCCCGGAACCTTTAAATCAGCATTTTTAGAAATCCAGTCGGTGTGTTTTATATTCAGATTTTTATCTTTCGTGGAAAGCGGATCGGCCGGAAGAAGGCTTCCATCAAGGCTAATAAGTCGATCTATAAAAAGTGACATCAAAGACGACATTTTAAAATTATTTACCGGAGTTGCAAAAAGCAAAATATCCGCATCGAGCACTTTATCGTAGATGATATTACTCATATCGTCCGCAATCTGTGTGTTTTTAGGATAACAAGAACATGGACAGTGGCAGTGTGCGTTTGTGGTTGAGTAGCAAGCCTTGCATGGCTTAATATCGTACTTTCTGAGAGGAATGAGCTCGGTTTCGATTTTTTGTTCACTAAAATATTCAAGGGATTTTTTAAGTAAAAATTCGGAATTTGAATCTTCGGATGCCATATCGAAAGTGTCCCTTGCAGAGCCTGAAATACCTAAAACTTTGAGTTTTTTATGTGGTGAGAATAATTTTTTCGCCTCGGATTTCGTGATTTCTTGAATTTCCAGAAATCTTTTTTCGAGGTCCGTTTTTTTATTTTTCATCGAGTTCTTTTGCGCTACCGTGAATGCAATAGTAGCCTTTTGTTAGGTTGTATTCTTTTGTGATAGGACATGGACCGCAAATGCATCCGTTCATTTTATATGCACATTTACTTTTGCCAACATCATCCGCACAAAAAAGCGTTTCTCCTTTTTCCTTTGAGCATTCATTGAAACTGGGGCATTTCGGGCAAATGCACTTTGAACGATTTAATTCGTTGTTTTCTATTTTTTTCATAGGAATTTTTCTTCAGTTTAGCAGAGATAAAAAATTTGAAAATAAAAAAAGGCCTTTTCGGCCATTTTTTATCCGCACGTTCTTATTTTATTTCATATTCATATTTGAGATGAGAGTAGACACCCCGTCTTTAAACTTGATTGTAATGTTTTGATATCCGGCTTTTATGTTCCAAAAATATGTGGTTGTTGTACCTGATGAAGAGCTTGATTCACTTGTAATTTGACCTTCTCCCAAAATCGCTTTTATTTCTTCGTATGTCATTCCCTCTTTGATTTTTGCAAAATCTTCTTTCGTAATTGTGGCGGTCCACTCTTTGTTTTCTTTTATCGCTCTTTTCACCAAAGCATTGTCTTTGTAGTTTATCCAAATTATTGTGCCATCTTTTGTGTATTCGTAAGGCTCAACGGATGTGTCGAAGGGGTCTTTTTCAAGGGCCTTTCCCTCTCCCAATATTTTTTCAACGGATTCTTTTGAGTCACCCACTTTAAGGTTTAAGAAAGATTTGTAAGCGGGATTTTCGAGAAGCAAATTGTAAGTAGACGAAACTGCTTCTTCTTGTTCGTTTGCATTATCCGGTTCAGGAAGAGTGTTTTCTTCCGGAATTGTTGACTGTTCGTTTTGATTGTTTGTTTCCGGTGTAATTTGAACGTTTTCATTTGTGATTTTTGCGCCGCAAGCGGAAAAAACCACCAATGATAGAGCTATAAGGCCTGGCATGTAGTGTTTTGAGTTCATAATTTTAATTAATTTTGTATGTGGGATTTTATTTACTCTTTTTATGTTGGCAAGAATTTTTTCTTTTCCGGTTTTGGAATTGTGGCGTTTTAATTTTCAAAGGGAGATGAAGTAAGGGAAAATTTCTTCTCCTTAAAATCAATCTTAGCCTCTATGCCAAAAGGCAAAATGATCTGGGGATCTGTGTGACCGAAATCCACATTCGACAAAACGGGAAGAGTGCTTGCATCAAATTCGTCTTTCAAAAATTCGAGAAGCGATCTTTCAAAATGGGCTTTTTCCTCTTCGCTAAAATCTCGAAGCCGACCTATAACCAGTGCGTTTATGTTTTTAAAAATATTTTGAACACCGAAAGAACGAAGGATTCTTCGAATGTATGAGAATGATGGCTTGTTTTCGGATGTTTCCATACAAAATATTTTTCCTTTCCAATAATTTTCATCAGGCCAATATTTTGTGCCGGGGATAAAAGCTATTGTATCAATACAACCCCCGATGAGCTCTCCTATTACAGTTCCGTCCCCTTGAAGGAAATGAAAACCATCGTTTTTTTCCGGCCCGTTGATCTTCCCGACATTGGCCTTATCGGACCAATCGGGGTATCCGTTTACAAAGAAATCCGAGGATTCGTAGGTGAAATTTTCGAAAGCTTCGAATAGAAATTTCTCAAGATGATTTTTAAACTTTTCGCCAAGGGCATCTGTTTGAGAAAAACCGGCCATTATGCTGGGTCCGTAAAAAGATACGAGGCCCAGTTGATTCAAGAAAAAATGTAGATTGGTGGTATCCGAATAGCCCATGAAAAATTTGGGATTGTTTTTAATCAATTCAGCATCCAAATAAGGCAATACACGAATCGCATCATCTCCACCGATACTAGCGATAATTCCGTGTACTTCGGGATCGGCAAATGCTTCATTTATGTCCTTTGCTCTTAACTCCGGGTGAAGATAATTAAAATGGGAATCGGTTTTCGTGTGTGGAAATTCCTTAATATTCAGGCCGAGTTTTTTAAGATTTTCCACTCCGTTTTCATAAATATGCGGAAAGACGGAAGGGCCTCCCCAAGAAGGAGAAACAATCGCGACCGTATCGCCTTTTTTAAGCCTTTGAGGTTTTGTGTAAATCATATTTTTATTGTTTGTTTATTTTGATTGCCATCCCTTTTACTATTGCCGTGCCGATTTTTTTCTGGGCAGATTTTAATATTCTTTGAACGGTGCTTTGTGAAGTGGCCATTTTTTTTGCGATTTCGTTTTGCTCAAGTTCAAAAAGATTTTTAAGGCGAATGGCTTCCCATTCTTCGAGAGTCAACTCCACGCTTTCCAATTCACGCAAAGGAATCCCTTGTGGCTTATAGAAAGTCACGAAGGGATTCTCTTTTATCTTTCTTTGCAGACGTGGTCTTGGCATAATTATTTGCTTTCCATTTTTGCTTTTCGAATTTCTTCAAGACGAGCATTTAGAATCTTTTCTTCCTCTGCAAGATCCATTTTAGCTCCACACGTTCCCATTCTTCTTCCGGTGCCTTGGCCTTTTCCATTTGGCCCCGTACCATCGAAATTTGGCATAGTTTTTTGATTATGAATATCGTTATTATGAATATATATTCATAATCAACTCTGTGTCAATCGTTTTCTTATTATTGTTCAGTTGTCATTCCGTCGAACTCGGCTTCGTTTGCCTCAGCCTCTTCTTTTGTGGCGCGAACAATTTGATCCTTGTGATGGGCGGGAGAATAAATTGTATAGAGTTTTAGCTCCTCGGTTTCAGATATATTGATGATATTGTGTCTTGCTCCGGAAGGAACGACAATTGCGGATCCATCTTCCACCATATATTCCGTATCATCGATTAACACCTTTCCTTTGCCCTTTTCGAATCTGAAGAATTGATCGTTTTCCGCGTGAATTTCCGAACCGATTTCTTCGCCGGGGCGAAGGCTCATAAGTACAAGCTGGCTGTGTGCTCCGGTGTAAAGCACTTTTCTAAAATTTGCGTTTTGGAGTGTTTCGTTCTCGATGTTTGCGTGAAATCCTTTCATAGTTTTTGGGTTATTTATTTGTTTTATTAAAAATATCAGATAACTTGGCTTCGAAATAATTTGCGCCTTTGATTCCTTTTGTGCCGGATGGAGGGACATCTTTGCTCATATTGGAGGAGTGTGTGCGATCAAAAACTTCCTCAATCACCTCTCCAAGGCCGTGTTCGTGGATTGTGCCAAGAACGGTGTAAAGGAGATCGGCAAGCTCTTTTGCGACGTTTTCCAAATCACCGTTTCCCGCTCCTTTAATGTATTCGTTTAATTCCTCTTGCATAAGCGCGAACCTGAAATGAGCCCTATCCAAATCGATTAAGGATGGCTCATTCAAAACCGGAGAGCCGAATTTTTCGTGAAAATCTTTCACCTGATCAAGTTGTTTTTTCATATTGGAGTTTTATATTCTCGAAACAAAATGACATAAAACAATAGTAAGCTCAAGATCCTTGTATTGACGCAAACAAGCTATGCGTTTGAAATCGAAGAATAAAAAAGTTCTTGAAAACAGAAAAAATTGTGGTTTAATAATATTAATCATTAACTCATTTCAAATGAAAAAGTTTCTCGCAATCACAGTGATTTTATCGCTGTTCTCGTTTTTCCCTATCGTATCAAATGCGGATACACTAAGGGACACAATGGAAAAAGCTTACAGCGAAGGTATCCTTGAATTTTCGGATATCCCAGCAAGCCATCCGAACTACAAGGCGATAGCGTTTTTGTTTGAAGATGAAGTGATAAACGGGTATAGCGACGGAACTTTTAAACCCGATGGAAAAATAAACAGGGCAGAACTTATGAAAATGATTTCAGCCTTTATGTATAGAGAGGAACTGGAGGCAAATATGTCTTCTAATAAAAATTGTTTTCCTGATGTAAAAGAGGAATGGTTTGCGCCTTATGTTTGTTTTGGCAAAGAAAAAGGCTTTATAAACGGCTACGCAGATGGCACTTTTGGGCCGGGCAATAATGTGACTCGCGCCGAGGCGATGAAAATCGTTTTAAATGTGATGATAGAAGAGGCTTTGTGGCCTACGCCAACCGAAGCTGAAATGGGCTACGTTTTACCTAAAGACTCAGAAGAGAATGCTTGGTACGAGGGTTTTCTAAGATTTGCGATAGCGAAGGAACTTTTGGACGGTCAACATGTGACCGGAAGCGAAACCGAATACTACTACAAGCCCAATGAAGCAATGACAAGAAAGGAAGTGGCCGAAATGATTTGGAGAACTTACTTATATATGATGGAAAGAGTGGAATATGTTGAGATGATCACGATGACAAGTTGTTTTCAAATTGCAAATTCCGATTTGAGTGAGGACGTGGCTAGGCAAAAATGGATTGACGAACTTTTGACTCCATATGGAATGACCGAAGAAGAAGCCGATGAGCTTTCAAATAAATATATCAACGATGATGTTCTTTCAGCTATGAAAGCCGATGGAATCGAGTATGAATGTGGAGACAAAGACTCTGTGGACATGAGTAAATGGAGCGGATTTTTGAAATTTGCCAGATAATGAAAAAAATTAACCTTGTTGCATCCTGCGCTTTCGGAATCGAAAAATTGCTCAAATTCGAGCTTCTTGATTTGGGTTTTGAAGAAATATTGGTGAGCGATGGAAAAATTGAATTTAGCGGAACAATAGCGGATATTTGCAAATGCAATATAAATTTGAGAACTGCGAACAGAGTTTTTATTAAAGTGGGAGAGGCTAAGGCAAGGACTTTCGATGAACTTTTCGAAGGTGTGAAAAAAATCGATTGGGCGAATTTTTTACCAAAGGACTGTGAATTTCCCGTGTCAAAAGTGTCCAGCTTGAAATCAAATCTTGTGGCTAAACCTTCAATTCAGTCGATAGTGAAAAAAGCGATTGTGGAGAAAATGAAGCAGGACTACAAAATTTCGACATTTCCCGAAAACGGCGAAAAATATGCAATTTATGTGCACATCCGAAATGATATTGCTTCAATTTTAATTGATACAAGCGGAGAAAGCCTTAATAAAAGGGGCTATCGCGAAAAAGGGAATCTCGCACCGATTAAAGAAACTTTGGCATGCGCTCTTGTAAAAATCGCCACTCGTTATCCGGAAAAGGATGTGATTTTGGATCCCCTTTGCGGAACCGGAACGATACTAATCGAGGCGGCGATGCAGGCTAAAAATATTGCTCCTGGATTGACACGTTCTTTTGTATCGGAAACTTGGAATTTGATTGATGAAAAATTCTGGAAAGAGGCTAGAGAAAATGCACGAAAGGCGGAAAAGAAAGATATTAAAATTAAGTATTTTGGAAGCGATATCGACCCGGAAGCGATAAAAACCGCTAAAGAAAATGCGAAAAAGGCGGGTGTTTTTGACTTTATTGAATTCAAAGTGTCCGACTTTAAAGATATTTCGGCACCCTGCGAAAGAGGGATAATAATTTCAAATCCTCCTTACGGAGAAAGGCTTATGGATGAGAAAAATGTACTTCGGCTTTACCGGGATTTGGGAGATAAGCTTTTTGAAGAATTTCCGAAGTGGGACTATTTTATTTTGACCTCAAATACGAATTTTGAACGTGCTATGGACGCGCGTGCAGATAAAAATCGGAAACTTTATAACGGAAAGCTTCTTTGTTATTTGTATCAGTATTTTAATGCGAGGACATGAAATTCACTTCCATTTGCAATTTTTTTCAGGAGCTTGAAAACACGGGGAAAAGAAATGAGAAGGCTTTGATAATTAATGAATTTCTGAAAGTTCACAAAGAAAATTGGACTCTTGATCTGCTTTTAGGGAAGGTGTTTTTGCGAGGTGACCTTCGGGAAATAAATGTATCCGAATCTATTTTGATGAAAGCGATAGGGCTTGCGTTTAAAAAAAGCGAGGCTGAAATTTTTGAGGCGAAGAAAAAATTCGG
The DNA here is from genome assembly GCA_964402735.1 of uncultured Candidatus Peribacteria bacterium. Taxonomy (GTDB): domain Bacteria; phylum Patescibacteriota; class Gracilibacteria; order UBA1369; family LOWO2-01-FULL-3; genus JAVEWJ01. The sequence continues at coordinate 8,915 of CAYODN010000008.1, forward strand.
GGACTTGGGCCTTGTTGCGTTTCATTTTTCACAAGGGGGAAAAGCCTTACTTGATGCCGAAAAAACAATAAATAAAATTCGGAGTCTTTCTGAAATCGAGGGTAAAGAGAGCGTGGCGAAAAAAGTGTCTTTGATTTCAGATTTGCTCTCGAAGTGCGTACCGATCGAGGCGAAATTTTTGTGCAGAATAATTGAGGGAGATATGAAAATCGGTGTCGGTTCCGCGTTTTTAAATAAAGAAATTTCGGGATTTAAGCTCGGTATTTCCCCCGGAAATCCGGTGGATGCGATGCTTTTTTCAAAAGTTAAAACCATTTCGGATGCATTTAAAACCTTGGGCAAGCCATGTGCGTTTGAATACAAATATGATGGATTTCGAGTAATCGTTTCAAAAGATGAAAAAGGGAGCGTAAAAATTTTCACAAGAAGACTTGAAGAAGTGAGCGGGAATTTTCCGGAAATCGTTGAAATTGTAAAAAAAATCAAAGCAAAGTCTTTTATCTTCGATGGAGAAGCCGTATCGATCGATAAAAAAACCGGTAAATATTTGAGTTTTGAAACGATAAGCAGACGAATAAAAAGAAAATACGATATCGCAGAAATGGCCAAGAATAGCCCTGTTGAGTTGAATGTTTTTGATGTGCTTTTTTTGAACGGAGAAAACCTTAGCAATGAGCCGAATTTTAAACGCAGAAAAATTCTCGAAAAAATCGTTGAAAATAAAAAGGGCTTTATTTTGAAAGCTGAAAGAATTGAAACCGGGGACATACAAGAGGCCGAAAATTTTATGGAAAAATCTCTAAGTGTGGGGCATGAGGGGCTTATGGCTAAAAGTATTCTAGGAGAATACAAAGTGGGGCAAAGAAGCGTACTTGGAGTAAAGATAAAGCCGGAGGACCGCGAACTTGACCTGGTGATAACGGGTGCGGATTTCGGAAAAGGAAAAAGAGTCGGGACTTTGAGCAGTTTTTATCTTTCTTGTTTGGGTGAAAAAGGAGAGCTTCTGGGGCTTGGGAAAGTATCAACAGGACTTAAAGAGAAAAGCGAGGACGGACTTTCGTTTAAACAAATGACTGAAATTATTAAAGATAAAATCGTATCGGAAAAAGGGAATCATGTTGAAATAAAGCCTTTTTATGTGGTGACGGTTTTGTATCAGAATATTCAAAAATCCCCCACTTATTCGTCGGGGCTTGCGCTGAGGTTTCCGAGGATTAAAACTCTCCGGCCCGATAAATCGGTATCGGACATCGCTACATTGAAAGAAGTACAAAAAGAATTTTGAAAAAAAGGCTTGTTTTTGTTAATATTTAGCGGAAATTATTTAACTTTTACAAATGACCGAATGCAAACTCAAAGATTCTCCCGTGTTGGCGTTTTTTGCGGGAATTATCGTGTGCGCACTTATTGCCGGTGGCGCATATTTCGTTTGGCAAAACAAACAAGAGAATAAAGCGCTTCAAGAAAAGGTAAACGAGCTTGAGGAGAGAGTGAATGGAAGTGATGAGGAGGAAGTGGAGCTTAGTGTGGAGGTAAAAGAGGAGGAGGTGAAAGAGGTGGTTCCGGAAGTGGAAGAAGCTGTGGAAAATACCCCGGAATACCCAGCGGATACTTTTTCGGCTGATGCAAACGGAAACTATTTCGGGAAATTAACGGTAAGCGGATATCCCACGGTAAAAATGGTGCCAAAGTCTTTCTGTGATCCGGAAGTGGACGATGGATGCACGAGTTTTCCATATGTTTATTTTAATTTAACGGGAAACTATAGCCCCGAATTTCAAAAATTTTCAGATTCAAACGCCGGAAATGCTTTTGTGGGACAAGATGTGATCGGGCTTGGATGCAAAGAACCGGGGGCGAATTTTTTGTATTACTATAACGATTCAGAGGAAAACGGTATGAAGTATTTCAGACTTAGCGATACCGATTCCGCAAAGTTCTTTGCCGGAACGATGAATTTTCCGGTGACAATAACTCTTGAAAGAAAACCTTTTTATGGAGGAAGCGGCGCTCCGGATTGTTATAGCCACTTTACGGAAATTACAGTTTACTAAAAAAAACGAAAGCCCCGGTGTAGGGGCTTTTTTTAATTTTTTCGTAATAATTGATTTTTTATTTTTAAGAGGAGTGTTAGTATTAAGTAGCAATATTTAATAATTATAAATATGGAAACAGGTCCAAAAGTTTGTTGTAATGGAAAATCACCGCTTTTTGCATTTATTTCAGGAATTATTATTTGTGCAATTTTGGCTGGTGGTAGCTTTTTGATTTATCAAAACATGCAAGAAAATCAGGCGCTAAAGTCGAAAATAAGTGAAATTGAAAATAGGTTGAATGAAAGCGATAAAGAAATTGTAGATTTAAGTGTGGAAGCTTTAGATGTGGAAGAAGAAATTTCCGGTTCCATAGTGAAAGAGCCTAAATATCCGGCTGATACTTTCCGTTTTGTTGAAAAACAAGGTTTTTTGGGTTCGATGACTTTGACCGGTTATACAAAAATAAGTAAGGAACTTCAATCTTTTTGCGATCCGGAACAGGAAGAGTGTGTTTATAGAGATTTCGTCGAATTTGTTGTTCAAAAAACTTATAGTGATGCAATTAATTCATTCCCGGATGAAGAGAGGAGAAAATCTTTCGATATTGGTTGTAAAGAAAACGGATTGCTAAAATATTTCAGTGTCTCTGATGAATTAGGAAAGGGTTTTTTTACGCTTGATGATACTTCCTCAAAGAAATTATTCAATGCTACCGAATCAAATCCTGTGACAATTTTGATAACAGATCTTCCGTCATCTATGGGTGACTTCGGGCCACCTGATTGCGCAGTGTTTTTTTCAAAAATAGAAGTTTACTAAAAACAAATGAAAGCCCCGTTACCGGGGCTTTTTTTAATTTAACTCGATTCTGAATTCTTTGCCGTAATCGGTGAATCCAAGATTTTTATAGAGTAGGTGGACGGCTTCTCTTTCGTATCTTGAAGTGGCTATAAGTTTGTAACAATTATTTTCTTTGGCTTTTTCGATTATGTGGTGAATAAGGCTTGTGGCAATCCCCTTTCCACGGTGATTTTCGTCCACAAAAAGATCTTCGAGAAGGCCGAAGGGTTCTTTGTGTAAATCGTTGAATAAAACGAAAAGTGTGGCTCTGGCGATTTCTTTGCCGTTTTCGTCCTGAAATGCAAATCTAATTCCCGAGCAATTTGCGTTGATTTCTTTAAATTGCATTTTGAATATTTTTAATCATATCTTGAGACATTTTGGTGAGATCGAATTCGTGTGAAAAGCCGATATCGTTTCTAAAAACCGAGTCGTCGATGGATTTAGGCCAAGAATCGGCAATAAGTTGGCGTGAATCGGGATTAAAAGTTGAAGTAAAACCGGGAATTTCTTTGGCAACCGCTTCGGAAAGCTCCTTTGCGGAAAAACTCATTCCTGTGAGGTTGTAGCTTGTTCTGATCGAAATTTTTTCAAGTGGGGATTCCATTAATTTTATTGTGGCGGAAACGGCATCGGGCATATACATCATCGGGAGAACGGTATTTTCGTTTACAAAGAATTCATAGGATTTGTTTTTTAGAGCCTCGAAATAAATCGCTACGGCATAGTCTGTGGTGCCTCCTCCGGGAGCCGTTTTGTAACTTATAAGCCCCGGATATCTGATGCTTCGAATATCAAGTCCGAATTTCTTAAAATAATATTGGCAAAGTAATTCGCCTGAAACTTTTGTGACACCGTAAATCGTTGTGGGTTCAAGAACGGTGTGTTGAGGGGTTAAATCTCTTGGAGTTGTGGGGCCGAAAGCCGCAATGGAACTTGGCCAAAACACTTTGGAAATTTTGTACTTCAAGCAAGCGTCAAGTACGTTTTTAAGGCCTCCCATGTTTACATTCCATGCAAGCTCGGGATTTTTCTCACCTGTTGCTGAGAGGATTCCAACGAGGTGAAAAATCGTATCGGGTTTGTGTTTTTCGATGAGGGAGTTTAAGGCTTCTTTATCAGTAACATCGCAAGATTCGAAAGGGCCGTTTGTAAGTTCTCCTCCTGCGGGTTTTGAGTGGCCGACGGCAACGACATTTTCGTTTCCATATTTTTTTCTGAGTTCAAGAGTGAGCTCGGATCCGATTTGTCCGGTTGCGCCGGTGACGATTATTTTTTTCATAGGTTGAATTTTTAAATCTTGGCTTTGCATTTTACCATCAAAAATTTAAAAGGCAAAAGAAAGGCCGGTCGTCGCTCTTTGAGCTTCGACCGGCTTGATGACTTCTCGCTTGAAGGTGTCAGACGTCGATAGTGATCGCCTGACCCTTGTTTGCGAGTGGGGGATACTTGAGAACCTTGCTGTATTCGCAAGGGCTCAAGTGAGAATGGACTGGGCAGTTGAAACTTGGGGCGGGATAGTAGTTATGAAAATGGCAACAATCCGAGATCTTGCCTTCTTCACATACACACTTATCCTTCTCACAAGTACATTTACCAATCACGGCGTCCGATAGTTCCCCGTTCGTGAGCACCATTGTTCCTCCTTTTGGATCTGAGCACTCTAAAACTTCGGCGAACCGAAGACTTTGCTATTTTAAAAGATGTTTTTAAAATTGCAAGTGAAAATTTATAAAGATTTTCCAAGAAGCATAATTAAAAAAATTCCGATTGTATGCAGAATATATGCGGCTATCATGAATTTCTTCACTGATAATTTTTTAATGCTAGCCATAAGGCTTACTCCGATTTCGGTTGGCAAAGGCGATGCAATCAGAAATCCCGAAAAGACAGGTAAAATATATTTATATATGCGACCAAATATTCGTTTTTCAGTTTTTGCGATTTTTTTCACTATTTTTTCTTTTTGGATCATTTTGATTTCATCGGCAAAAGAAGCTCTTATGAATAAAAATATTAAGATATCGCTTATTAAAGCGCCAAATCCACCAAGGATCGCTGCCAGAAAAATGTTCTGATTTTGAGATAACACTAGAATAACCGCTGTAGCCGGAGCGGAAGTGAAGCCGTATGCGTAAAATATTCCGGCAAAAAATGTACCGAAATAATTCAAGGATTTTAAAAAGTTTTCAAAAGGCTCATAGTTTCGACCTTCGTAGTAAACCAAAACCGCCATTATGAGAGTAATAAGCAATAATAACAATTTCGGGTATTTGATTTTTCTGTGATTTCTTTTTAAGAAATGAAACATAGCTAAAATTAATCTTTATATTTTAGCATTTTTTGGCCTGAAATAACAGTAAAAAGCCCTATTTACTTTTCAAAAACACCTATTAAATGGACTTTCATGAAATTCAAAGATTTTCCATCAAGAATTTTTTCAATAAGAACCGCAAATTTATATAAAACTTCATTGAAGCTTATATAAGACGGATCGCCGTTTAAAATTAATTGATCTTCTTTAAATCCGATTTTTTGAAGCGTGTTTTTAATGGTTTTCGGCGAATTTATTTTGTACTTTTTCGGGTATGTATCGTTTTCCTTTCTTGCGTAAAGCCTTTTTGTAAGGAAATCGTGAAAAATTTCAGGAATGATTCTGATTATCCAAACATTATAATTCCATACATTCGGAGTAAGAAATATCACTTTTCCCCCGGGCTTAAGCACTCTGAAAATTTCCGAAAAAGATTCTTTTGGATTCGGGAGATGTTCGAGTACCCATGCTGAAACAACCACATCAAAAGTATTGTCTTCAAAGGGCAGTTTTTCCGCTGAAGCACCGAATTTGTGTTTGATGAATGTGTTTTTTTCAAGGGCTGACGAGTCCGGATCCACTCCGTAAGAAAAGTTTGTATTATCGTAAACTTCTTTCATAAAATCCCCGTGGCCACAACCGATATCGAGAATTTTCGTGTTCGAATCGACAAGCTCGTCGATTAGTTTTCGATATAGACTTTGGCTATCTATCCAATCAGGATTTTCTGATTTGTATTTCTTTCGATAGGTTTCTTGTTTGTTCATAAATTTGAGGAATTTAGACTAAATGATGGCTATTTATAAAAATTACTTGCGGGAAAAACGTTTTTATTATTTGACGATATTTGATTTATTTGTAATTTTATTAGTGGTATTTATAAGTGTTTTATGGAGGCTTTGCAAATTATATCGGTTTTGTTTTTGGTTCTATCTTTGGGTTTGTATTTGTATAAAGGCCAAAGTGCGTCCTTTCTAATGAGATTTCTTGTAGGAGTATTTTCGTTTATTTCTATATTTTTTGTAATTTTTTTCTTTGTTGCAAATCATATGACCGGAAGAGGCATTTCAAGCTCGGTTTTTTATTATTTGCAATTTGGAATTAAGGGAGCGGGTACTTCCGAGTATTACGGACTCATTGCTCTTATTGTTTTTATTTTGTTTCTAAGCATTGGACTTTGTGTTTGGTTAGTCAGAAAAAAAACAGAAAAAAACGCTTCCAACAAGCTTATTTCAATTGTCGTTTTTTCTCTTATTCTTTCAATTTTAACAAGTCCTGTGACCATTTCCTTCGGAAAATATTACAAAAATAATATATTTGATTTTACGCTGGAAGATGTGCCGGATTTTAATGAATTTTATGTGAACCCGCATTTGCAGAAGAATTCAAAGACCAGAAATTTTGTGTTAATTTATGCGGAAAGTCTGGAAAGGACATATTTTGACGAGGAAAAATTTCCCGGGCTAATAGAAAATTTAAAAGAAATCGAAAATAAGAGCATTAGTTTCCAAAATGTTTATCAGGATGAGGTTTCTCATCATACAATCGGGGGACTTGTTGCTAGCATGTGTGGAATCCCACTTATTAGTGATTTTCGATTAAATCTATTAAATGAGCTTGGATATTACCTTGGTGGTACTGATTGTTTTTCGGATTTGCTTTTTGAAAATGGTTACGATCTTTCGTTTTTGGGCGGGGCGGATTTGGGATTTTCCGGAAAAGGAAATTTTTTTAAAACTCATCAATTTCAAAACTTAAAAGGGCTAAATGAAATGACACCACTTGTTTTTGACCCATTATATCGAAACAATTGGGGGTATTTTGACGATACCGTTTTTGATCTTGCTTATGAGGAATATCGGAGATTGGTTCAGAGTGAAAATAATTTTGGGCTTGTACTTCTTACACTTGATACACATCATCCAAATGGGTTTATTTCAAATTCATGCAAGGGATTTACTTATGGTGATGGTAAAAATCCAATTCTAAACGCTGTCAAATGCAGTGATTATTTAATTTCGGATTTTGTGCGAAAAATAAGGGCCTCCGGCCTGGATAAAAATACCGTTATTATAATTGCGTCAGATCATTTGGCTATGAACAATACAGCGATTGACGAATTGAATGAACTGGATAGAAAAATTCTTTTTATGGTAAATACTCCTGAAAACACTTCGGGAATCATAAAAAATTACGGTCTTAGTCTTGATATCGGAGCAAGCATCTTGCCATTTATAGGCTTTATAGGAGAAATAGGCTTTGGAAAAGATATCTCAAAAATTTCTGAAAGTGAAAAAAGAAAAAGTGAACTTCTTCAGGCGCTTCCCCACTATTCATCGAAGGTCTTAAAATTTTGGGATTTTCCCTTGTTGAAAGAAAAAATCACATTGAATCCTTTAAGTTCGAAAGTGATCTTAGACAAGCGAGAATTTTCAATGCCTATTCTGATTTCATTCGATGAAAAATTTCAGACGGATATTTTCAATAAAGATGAAACTCGCTCTGATTCTTTTCAGAAAACCATTGAGAAATTAAACCTTAAAAACTATATTTTAATCGACGATTGCGGTTTTTCAAAAGCCGATAAGTCTTTTTGTTTGACCACCGGCAATCCGGAATTTCCAAGGATAGAGATAATCGAAGAGACCGAGTTTGGAATAGAAGAGATTTCGAAACTGATTGGTTTTTAAAGCTTGCTGATTTCGTTTAAATCTTTGTCCGGAATATAGAGAATGAGAAGTCCCAAAAGAATTCCGATAATGGCGGAAAGTGTGTGGTTGCCGTTTAAAAATTTTATATCGAGGTAGTCGAGAACATACCAAACTCCGCGCCAAATCATCACAAGACCGATTACGATACTTAGATTTCGAGCGAAATATTTGAGAATTTTTCCTGTGTTTTTCATGTTTTTTTTTATTCTTTACATTTTACCACAATTTATTGTTGTTTTAAAGCCATACTTGACTTTTTACACAAAAATCTCTATAAACCTGTTGCCGTGTTTATTGGAACCAATGGCGGTTTCCAAGGAATCGGCGGGTTCTTAAAAAGGAGATGGACATGAAGAAGAGGACTTTCGTGCAGTTCTTCGAGGACAAGCAATACCTACCACCGCACTCTGTGGTGGAGGTGAAGGGAAGGGACTTCGAGGGGCTAATTGTACCGGAGGGCTGCGTGGCCTTCCAGTTTTACGACATCTTCGAGGAAGAGACTGTGGACTCGGGATGTGTCATCCAGCTCAAGAGTGAGCGGGTGAACAAAGGACCGGTAACTTTCGTTCCAGGGTGCAAGGAATACCACGTGGACGAGATCCGGGTAAGGTTCCCTTACGAGCAATACCTCGTGGTCGACGTGACCGGAAACAAGTGCAGTAGTGCCGTTTTGTCCCCCAGGGGGCAGTGGCACATTCTGCTTCCCGGACAGATTGTACTCTAGATCCCTTCATTCTCCGAAGCTAGGGGCGGTCGCCTGAGGCGACCGCCCCTTTTCATTTTTGACTAAAACACTTCTTTAGTATAAGTTTTTTTTGTTTTTCACGCTCATCGAAAACAAAGGAGGGTGCCATGAGAAAAAGGATTTTCGGGTTCTCTATAGCTCTTGTGGCTTCCGGCTACGCCTCCTTCTGGGGAGGAATGTTGCTTGGGCTGTTCTGGCCAATGATCATCACTCTGGGGTTTCTTGCCAAGCGAGAAATCGGCTTGGCAAACAAATCCATCATGTTCGCGATCACGCTTGGGGTACTCTTCGGAGTACTACCCAGCTGGCTGGGAGAATTTTCAGCTTTCGAGGCCATATCATTGGCCTCGCTGAGTGCGCTACTCTTCCCGATCGGGATGGGCTTTGGGGCGCTGAGCCTCAAGCTTTTCCCCGAAAAACAAAAACTTCCAGTCTGATCTGAAAATCAGTGTCAGGCTGGAGACGCAAAAGCCTTCGCTTGAAGGCTTTTTTTATATCTCTTTCCAAGAATAAACGGTTATTTTATCCGGATGTTTTTCCGTATAACCGCTTGGAATAAACTGCTCCGGTTTTAAGTCCGCTCTGAAATTATAGAAAATATATACCGAGCGAAGACCCGGATAACTGGGCGATAAATTTGTGTCTTCCTCCATATCAAGCTCCGTAAGGTTGATATCCCCAGTAATACCAAGCTTTTTCTCTATCGCATCTTTTATTGCGGATTGAGGCGTTTTGGCCTTTCTGATTTTCTTTGAAACCGAGTGGGCCGTATCTCTGCTTTTTTCACGGCCGTCACTAAAGACGCGCTTTTCTTCGATTAATTTTAAACGTTTCCCCTCGGGAGTGTTAAAAAAAAGATCGACTTTCGCGACCTCAACTTTCCTTAGTATTTCACCGTTTCCGCTGATAATCAGGGATGATTTCCCGGAATTTATTTCTTCCTGCAATTCCTCTATCGATTTTGATTTGCCGCTTCCCCATGCACTTGTATTTATTCCCGCCGACTTAAGCTGATGTTTTAGGGCCGAAGCAGCACTTTTTTCATCTGAAATCATGTGGGTATGGGTTAATTTTTCTTGATTTTATTTTAATCCACTTCCGACTATCCGTAAACTTATAAAAAAATCATAAATGCAATAGTGATTTGAACGATATCAACGAACGCATGAATAAGCCAACAACTGAAGAGGTCTTTTGAGTAGTCGAAAATTTTATTCATAATCAGCGAATACACAACAAGTCCAAAAGTAACCGTGATAAAAAATGGCAAAGAAAACCAATCGTAGTAAAACATCACATGATGGAAGGAAAAGGCCAATGCCGGCACAAAATAGGCCAAAAATTTCGGTGCAACCGTTTGAAACTTTGCAAAAAGAAATGATCTCCAAAAATATTCTTCAAGAAGGGAATTGATTACAATAATGTATGCGCCGACAAAAACGAGCTTTTTTGCATCCAAGGCTATTAGTAAATTAAGTTTTTCTTTTACGAATTCCAAGTCCAGATAGTTTCTGAAAATGAGAAAACTTGAAAAGTAAATCGAGGCCAGAAGAAGGCCTAAAAAGAGGCTTTTTTTGAGGTGTTTTTTGAAAGAAGAGCGCGAGAAATTTTCAAAAAGCGCATTTTTAATCGATTTTTTTTCGAAATAAATGGCGAAAAATACGGGAAACAAGAAAATTATTTTGTACAGAGAAGAGAAAAAATAATTGGATTCGAAAAAAATTCTCGAAAGAAATATTGCGAATGGTGGAAGTAAAATCAGTAAAACAAGAAGGATGCGCAGTTTATTTTTCGTCATAATTGAGTGTAATACGATTGTGTTTATCCAGCTTGAAACGGCTTATTTTAAGTTTTGCGAGTGCGAGCATTTTCTTCGAGGCTTTCACGGAATCCGTGTCTTTGTACTTATCCGAAAGAAAAATTATTTCCTTAATTCCCGATTGAATAATAGCTTTGGTACATTCGTTGCAGGGAAAAAGAGTGCAATAAATTTTTGCGTTTTTGAGTTTTTTTGTGGAATTCAAAATGGCGTTCAGCTCTGCGTGAACCACATAAGGGTACTTTGTTTCGTTTACATTCGTGTGACTTTTTATCCATGGAAGCTCTTCATCTTTTATCCCAATCGGAAATCCATTATATCCGATTCCAACGATTTTTTTATTGGAATCAACAATGCAAGCTCCAACTTGCGTGCTAGGATCTTTGCTTCTTTTAGCGGAAAGCAAAGCCAGCCCCATAAAATATTCGTCCCAAGAAATTACTTCGTTTTTTTTCATATAAAAAATTATCCGAAGGCATTATATCACAAGTTTTCCGGTGAAAATTTAAGGCTTTAGAGATGAATGGTGGTGAAGGATTTCGAATTCTCCGTTTTCCTTCTTTTTCCAAACATAAGTAAATCTTGCGTGTACGGTTTTTCTCGAACTCTGTGTGTTTTCGTCTTTATTATCGATTTCAAAATCGTAGTGACCGCTGTGAAGATAAGTATCATCGGAAAGATACTGAACAATATCTTCCACTATTTTTCCCGATGGATTTTTTTCCAAAAAGTGCACGAAATATTCTTT
>CAYODN010000009.1:0-19834 GCA_964402735.1 uncultured Candidatus Peribacteria bacterium
CGGACGGCAAGCTGGAAGTAATTCCGGCAGCCTTGGGTCTTGCAGTCCTCGGAATCATAATGCAACTTCGAAGAAGAAAAGGATCAGAACAATAACAAAAATTCTAAAAACGCCCCGGGAATAAAATCTTGGGCCGTTTTTAATTTTGCCCCATTTTTCGCTTTGCGAAAAATTTATGTATCAAGTCATTACGTAATATTTTTTTAATTACAAAATCCCTATTTTTTCGCTTTGCGAAAAAATTTTGTATCCGTATCGTTACACGAATTTTTCTCCCAACCCCTTCCCCAAGCCCAATTCCACCCAAAAATTCCTGCCGGCAGGAATTTTGATAAGTGGAAATATTATTATCGGTTGAAAATCCACATTAATTAATCCAATAATAGACTTTAGGCCTCGCTAAAAATCAAAAGACATTGACAAAAACAAAGAAAAATTGTAATACTACGGAGTAAGTTTTAACTTTCGGTGATCTCAAAAGATCTGCCGGAAAGTGATCTTTCACAATCAGAGAGAAGAACAAATCAGAAAGCAAAAAGGAGGAACGGTAAATGGATTTGGTCGCAATCGTGGTACTGGCGTTGACTTCGGTCATCGCCGTCGCCGTGGGGGCCTTCCTGGCCTTCACATACATCAACAAAAAGGTCGAGAGGAAACTCTCCGACCTTCAACTCCGCTTCATGGACGAAGCGGTTCGTGTTGTGAGGGAGACATCTTCTCAGAGCTCCGCGGAAGCTTTCCGCAACTGGAGCAATGAGAAGAGAAAGTTCCTGCAAGACAATACCCCTCAGCTCAACCCCGAGGATCTCGAAGGCTACCTTCAGACCATGGACACTCAGTCCAATGTTCTGGTTGAGATGTGGCGAAAAGTATTCGCCTACAACCAGGAATGGACAAAAGAGCTCATGGGTGAGGAGGAGGAATCTCAGCGCATCCTCGAGAACGCACATCGGCTTAAAGAAGAAGCCGGTATGATGAACCTAGAGGCGATGAGAGCCCTCGACAACGCTACCTCCAAGGCGAAAGCTGCGGAGGAGTACGAGGCGAAAACGAAGGCTGAGATGGAGTCGCTGGTGGCCGAAACCAAGGCGGAATCTGAAAGGGTTCTGTCTGAAGCAAAGGCCGAGGCACGGGGGATTCTCGCAAGTGCGAAGTCCAGGAGCGAAAAACTTCTGGCATCGCTAAGGGAGCTCATCCCACTCGCTCGCGAAGTACAAGATGTACACACGGACGAGACGGATCCGAATGTGCAAAAGCAGGCTTCAAGGATGCCCACCAATCCGGCGATGACTCCTGTTCAAAAGCAGGAATCCTTGGCGGATTTGGTAACGGCAGGTTCCGGAGTTCACAACCTAACGCGTCTTGAGGAGCTGGCAAAGCTTGCCACTCAGGGCGTGAACGTGATCTCCGAGCAAACCACTACCCCCGCCGAGAAGCCCCGCCTCGAATGGGACAGGACACCCACTAACCCGAGTGGAGTTCGTCCGCTTCCGAGGGAAGCGAAGCCGACACAAAACGGTCTTCCAAAAGTCGAGGCACCCACCCCCGGTGTCGGTTCCTACCGCACCACTCCGTCCCACGATCCGACTCCTGCAACTCCCCACCCGGCAGCCACCATGGACGACTCCGACGACACTTGGGCCCTCGTGAGCGCTGATGTCGACGCCATCGTCGATAATCTCGAGATCGGAGGACCCGAGTTTGCCAACAATCCGGAAGACTCCAATCTTCCGGTGGCTCAGGGCAAGCCACGGCTCCAAGTGGTTCGCTAGTTCTTCTCCCTCTGTAATAAGGCACCGTCTTACAAACGATTTCATCCGTCGAAAAAATCTTTTCGATCGGCTCTGATATAAATCGTGGACGGTGCTTTTTTCGTTTGTCTTTTTGGCTAAAAAAACATAAAATTTGAAACGAAATCTTCACTCCTTAGTCCTCAAAAAAATGTTCAAAAAAATAATTTTAGTTTCGGTTTTCTTAATAGTCCTCGCGGGTGCTATTTACTTCTTTCTAAAACCCGAAAAAACCACCTCCTACCTCACCGAAAAAGCGAAAATTTCGGATATCGAGCAAATCGTTTCCGTAAACGGCACCGTTGAATCCAATGCGAAAATTCGTTTAAGATTTCAAACTCCGGGAAAGATAAAAAGTATCCTGAAAAAAGTGGGGGACACCGTGAAAAAAGAAGAAGCCCTTGCAAGCCTCGATAATGAAATTCTTCAAATTCAAATCGATCAGGCCACTTCGAATATGGAAATGTCGCAGGCGGAATTAAGTCTCAAATACGCCGGCCCATCCGTAGAAGATATAAATCTTTCAAACATCAAAATAAGAAAGTCCACGCTTACACTGGAAAATTCCAAGAAAAATTACGACGATATAGTACTTTCAAATTCGGAAAGAAAAAGAGTGGCTTCCCTAGAATATGAAAACGCAAAAGTGGCTCTCGATAATGCGGAAAAATCACTCTCCACATCGGGGGCATCCACTACAAACGCCTTCACTCTTGCGGAGAAAAACCTCGAAGCCTCTTACACAAATGTTGAACCTGCCCTGATTATAGCCATCGACGCAATCGATCGCGCCATCACATCCGCCGATACGATTCTCGGAATCGACAACAAAACCGCAAACGATGACTACGACGATCGCCTTGGCACAAAGGATCCAAACGCAAACATCAATGCTATTCAAAGTTACTCTAAAGAAAATCAAGATTTCGCGAATTTAAAAGCGGAATTTGAAAAATTAAATTCCTTCAAAGCCTATTCTTCTAAAACAAAAGAAGAAATAAACAACGAAACCGACAAGGTTTTAACGACTCTCGACCAAACTCTTTTTTCCGTAAAAGACCTCCTCGACAAGACATATTTCGCACTCGATATGACACCCACGAATTTCATTTTCACACTCGAATCACTCGAGGCTCTTAAAACCCGTATTCAAACGGAACAATCAAGCATCTCAACGAATATTCAAAATATCAAATCGATTATTCAGCAAATTCAGTCTAGAAAACTCGATCTCGAAAAAGCGCAAATTTCCGGATTCTCCGGCACCGATTCGGCCTCTGCAAATTTTGAAACCGCAAAAAACAATCTTCTCATTGCTGAGAGCAATTTAAAATCCGTTGATGTTCAAAATCAGATTGATGAGCACAATGCAAAAATGCAAATCGATACAAACGAAGTGCTTCTTGAAGAGGCCTACGCCAATCACGATAAATTAATTGCAAAACCGAGAGCTGTTGATACCGCTTCAATTAGGGCAAAAATCGATTCGGCACTCGCAAGCGTAAAACAACTACAAAAAGAACTTTCCGATACGATAATAACCGCGCCCATCGATGGAGTGCTTACGGAAATTAACGCAAAAGAAGGCGAAAATGTATCTTCAAGTGAAAACGTGGTCGTGATGATCACCGACAAAATGCAAATCAAAGCCAATATTTCCGAGACTGATATAAACAAAATAAAAGTGGGAAATACTGTGGAACTTAGTTTCGATTCGCTTTCACAGGACGAAATATTTATGGGCCAAATCATCACGATTAATCCTGCGGAAACGGTGATCGACGGTGTGATTTATTACGAAGCCACAGTTGTGCTCGATAAAGAAGACACAAGAATCAAATCCGGAATGACCGCCGATATGGACATTCTAAGCGCAAAAAAGCTGGGAGTGATAGCTATTCCGGCCTTATCCGTTGAATATGACGATAGAGTCACATATTGTTTCGTTCTTGAAAACGGCCAAAAAGTAAAACGCGAAATCAAAGTGGGCATCGAAGGAGACGACTACATCGAAGTAACCGAAGGCATCGCCGAAGGTGAGCAAATCATAATTTACGAAAAATAAATGTCACTTATTGAGCTTAAAAATATCGGAAAAACCTACAATTCAAGCGTAGTTAAAACGATCGCATTGCATGATGTTTCCTTGAAAATAAACGAAGGTGAATTTATCTCCATAATCGGTCCCTCCGGAAGCGGAAAATCCACCCTTATGCACATTTTGGGTTTTTTGGATGCACCCACAAAAGGCACATACAAATTCGAAGACACAAAAATTGAAAACTTCGATGAGGACAGTCTTGCGGAAATTCGAAATAAACGCATCGGCTTTGTCTTTCAATCTTTTTATCTTCTCGCCGGCCTTACCGCAATCGAAAATGTAAAACTCCCGATGATTTACGCAGGAGTTCCGGAAAAAATTCAAACACAAATCGCAAAGGAAAATTTACAGAGGGTTGGGTTATCTCATCGAATGGATCACAAACCCGGCCAACTTTCCGGAGGCGAACAACAAAGAGTTGCTATCGCAAGGGCTCTTTCAAATCATCCTAAAATCCTTCTAGCTGATGAGCCCACGGGAAATTTGGATTCGAAATCCTCCGATGAAATAATGAAAATTCTAGAAGACCTGCACGAATCCGGCACTACTGTGATAATTGTCACGCATAATAAAAGCATCGCAAAACTCACGCACAGAATCATCGAAATAAAAGATGGCGAAATCATAAAAGATAAACACCTTGCTTAAATACTACTACATTTTAAAGCTCGCTTTAGGAGGTATTCTCGCCAAAAAAACGAGAACAGCCCTAACAATGCTCGGAATAATTATCGGAGTCGCTTCCGTTATTTCGATTATGTCTTTGGGAAAAGGCGCGGAAAATTTAATCACCGGATCAATCCAAAAAATCGGTACTTCCGCAATGTCCGTACTCCCGGGAGCAAGCGACGAAAAAGGGCCACCCGCCTCCGTTTTTGGAATTGTTATTAAAACTCTTGTAAGAAAAGACGCCGCGGATATTTCAAAAATTCCGCACGTGCTTTCTGTTACGGAATACGCAAGGGGAAACGGTGAAATTTCAACTTACAAAGAAAGTATTCCCGGCGATTTTTCCGGAGTAAACGCCAATTATCCGCAGACGGAAAAACACGAAGTTTTGGAAGGAAGGTTTTTTACGGAAGCGGAAGATAATTCTTCAGCGAAAGTTGCGGTGATTGGAATGGATATAAAAGACGAACTTTTTCCAAATAAAAGTCCCATTGGCGAAAAACTGAAAATAAACGGAATTTCTTTTCAGATAATCGGCCTGATGGAAAAGAAGGGCTCCCGAGCATTTGGTACTTCCGATAATGTGATATTTGTTCCGCTTAACACAGCCCACAAAGTACTTTTGGGTAGTCGCCATTTGAATATGATAAGGCTTCTTGTTGATAACGAAGACAATATCCCGAAAGTAAAAGAACGAATCGAAAAAACTCTCCGCTCAAACCACGGCATTAAAAATCCGGAAAGTGACGACTTTTCCGTGAGATCCCTTGCTCAAGCGCTTGATGTTTTCACTTCAATCACTCTTGCAATAAGATTTTTTCTCGCGGCCATTGCATCCGTTTCACTTCTTGTAGGGGGGATCGGAATCACGAATATTATGCTTATGACAGTGAAAGAACGAACACAGGAAATCGGCCTTCGAAAAGCTCTCGGCGCAAAACCGAAAGATATTTCCGGACAATTTTTGATCGAAGCCATTGTTCTTACAAGCATAGGAGGGCTTATCGGAATCGTCTCCGGAATCGCCTTTTCCTTTTTGGCAACTTTGATCATCAAATATTTCGGCTATGATTGGGTATTCAGTATTCCGCTCACTTCCATACTTGTATCCTTCCTGGTGGCGGTAATGGTAGGCCTTGTTTTCGGCGTATATCCTGCAAAATCCGCCGCAAAGCTCAGTGCGATAAACTCTTTAAGATATGAATAATGATTAAAGAAATCCTAAAAATGTCGGCGCACTCGATGAAAGAGAATTCTTTAAGATCATCTCTCACAACCCTTGGAATCGTGATCGGCACGGCGATTATTATTATTGTTCTTTCTGTGGGATCGGGAATTGAGGCTCTGATTTTAAACCAGCTTTCTTCAATCACACCTGAAACGGTTTATGTGGAAGTGCAGGTTCCGTCAACCGCGAAAGGATTTGGAAAAGATACGCAAACGAGTCAATCGATAGGAATGGGAGTTCAAGTGAAAACAATGAAAAACAAAGACATTGAGGATATTGCAAAACTTTCAAATGTGGATTTTGCCTACGGAATGTTAATTTCTCAAGCGAATTTACAATACGCATCAAAGGAAAAAACGGCATTGATTTGGGGAACAGGCTTTCCTCACGCCGAAGCTGAGGGACTTAAATTTTCCGAGGGAAGATTTTTTAACGAGAAAGAAAGCCGGTCTGCAAGCAAAGTGGTAGTGATTGGAGCTACAATTAAAGAAAAACTTTTCGGCTCCGCAAACGCTTATGGAAAAAACCTTAAACTAAAAAACGATAATTATAGAGTTGTTGGGGTTTTAGAGCTACAAGGTACTCAGTTCTTCTTAAACATGGATGAAATTGTATACGTCCCCTTAGAAACCGTTCAAAAACACATAATGGGAATCGATTATCTGCAGGCCATTTCTATCAAGTTGAAAAACAAAGAACTGATTGCAGGCACAATTTCTCAGATAAAAAAAGTGCTTCGAACAAATCACGACATCAAAGACCCCGATAAGGACGATTTTGCGGTGCGAACATTGGAGGAGTCCATGGAAATCGTATCAACGGTGACACGCGGTATCTCGATTTTGCTTTTCTGCTTAGCTTTTATCTCGATTGTGGTTGGAGGAGTGGGAATTATGAACGTGATGTATGTGGCGGTTACTGAAAGAACAAAAGAAATCGGCCTTAAAAAAGCCCTCGGTGCAAAGCCGATCTACATAAAATTTCAATTTTTAAGCGAAGCACTTGTAATTTGTTTGATTGGAGCGCTTATGGGTATCATAATTGGAATATTCATTACATGGCTTATAAGCTTCATTGCTTCGCTTTTCAACTTCGAATGGCCCTTTATGATCACTGTCTTTCCGCTTGTTTTAGCCCTTTTTGTGTCGATGTTCACGGGGCTTATATTTGGATTTTCACCTGCAAACAAAGCTTCAAAACTCGATCCGATAAAAGCCCTGAGGTCTTAAAATTTGCAATTTACAACTATATGGCTTAATAGTGTTGACAAGGTGTTTTTAATTGTTTTAAAATCCCAACTATTAAAAAATTTTTTATGAACGAATCAATAAGATGGGATTTTCGATCATCGGATATAAGTTCGCAACTCGACAAATTATATAAAACTCGAAATTTCGCTAAAATCAAATTTTCTACAACTATCAAGAACAATACCTTTCATTTTTATTGGGAAGAGGAAGAAGCTTGCTATATCATCGAAGTCGTGAGCATTGAGAAGAACCTAGTTGGGATGGTCTCTGTTGGTGATGATTTTTCTACCGCAAAACAAGCTTTAATTCAAGCTTGCGAAATGGCCGAAAAGGACAATTTCCATTTGGAATTTTCGCCGGACATGGAAGAGGAAGATATTCCTAAAATAGTAACTGAAATATCTCAATCTATAGTCAACGTACTCAAGCGGGATTTTGCTTTAGGACTAGCTCAAAAAAGAGGACAAATTTCGATGGAAGGGCAAGATCTAAGGGATCAAAATCCAAATCAAGATTACCCCACACTTTCTGTTTACGAAGAATTCAGCGAATTTTGTAAAATCGGCTATGATGAAGAATTTGGAATTTTCCGAGTAAGATTTTCTCAATGTCCGGAGGTAGGCATAGGCATAAGTGAAAAATTTGAAGACGCTGAAAGGGTTCAAAGAATGATTCAAAAAAGATTAGAATTTTACGAAGATAAATTCCAAACGGATCCTCTTCATAATTTCAGCAAATCCGGAAGGCACTATTCAAGCATCGAACTTGAAAAATTCAGAGAGGAAATTTGCGCCTTCATCTTCAAAATGAGAAACCCTAAACCGAAAAAGTAGGACAACTTTGAATAATTTCAATATAGGAAAAGCCTTTTTGATTAAAGGATTCTTTGAAAATTGAAATTAACGATTTTATCTCGGGCTCGTCGATTTTATGAGCAAATTTTGTACCGAAACTTTTCACAAGATTTATCCCTAAATCTGAGTTTTTTGAAATCTTTTGTCCTTTTGTAAGTGCAAAATTTTGATTATTATGAACTATTAAAACGATAGGAATATCTTTTGAAGCCGCCTCAATCAAATGATTTATTCCTTCATGAAAAACAGCTCCGTCCCCGGCGTTTACAATCACAAGTTTTTTTCTGTCAGCGAGTTTTGCACCTATGGCAAATGGGATTGCACGGCCATGAAGAGTATGAACAGTCCTTGCATTTATTTTGTCGGCATAGTTTCCACTGCACCCTACATCAAAAACCAAAACGGCATCTTTTTCTTTTATTCCTGCGTCGGTTAGCGCTTTTCTAAGCGCTCCGTAAATCAGAAAATTTCCGCAACCCGGACAAAAATTCGCCTTATTTTTTTCTTGAAAAGCTTTCATTGTAAAATCTTAAAATATCTTCAAAAGAAAAAGAAACCCCATCAAATTTGTTAAACATTTTGAAAAACTTCACACCGGATTCCTTTTCTATAAGCCCTCCGAGTTGCCCCGAAAAATTTTGTTCAACCATTACGATCTTTTTATTTTTCGAGAAAAATTCTTGAATGCCTTTTATATCAAGAGGCCAAATACTCGTAATTTCAAGCAGATTCGCTTTTACGCCTTTCTCGGAAAGTATTTTTACTGCATCTTTAATTGCGCCAACAACCGACCCGGTTGCAACAAAAGAAATATCGGCTTTATTGGGTCCGAAAATTGCATTCTTCGGCATATCTTTGAGAACATTTTTAATCTTAGCCATTCTTTTTAGAACGGACTTTTCCGCAAGCATACCGCCCTCAATCGAGTTTCCATAAATATCGTGTTCATCGGCGTTTACCGCTTTTTCCGTTTTTAAAAACTTATAAATATCCTTCTTCGTATCGGGTGAATGTAAATAATAAGATTCGGCAATACTTTTTTGAGTGAGAACGATTACTGGAATTCGGTGTTTTTTCGCGAGCATAAAAGCCTTGGGCATAATGGAAATCGCACTTTCTGCATCACTCACAGAGAGTACGGCCTTTGGAAAATCTCCATGGCCACCGTACACTGCAAGATTTATATTATCCTGACTATCCCAGGTGGGAAGCCCCGTACCCGGTCCCGGCCTTTGTGCAAGCACAACTACAAGCGGAATTTCCATCATCCCACTTGCCGAAATTGTTTCCGTCATCAAATCAAAACCTCCGGAAGAAGTGGCAGTCATAGCATTTTTACCGCTATACATAGCCCCAAGACACATCGATACAGCGGATATTTCATCGGCGCTGATCATTTTATGTACGGTATTTGGAAGATAATCAAAAATCGATGTGGCCGGACTCATTGGATAGGCGAAGTAGTGAGTAAGTCCTGCTTTATACGCACCGATTGCCAATGCCTCATTTCCATTAATAATTTTTTGTTTCTGAAAAATCGAAAGGCCCTTGAGCTTAAAAGACATTTTTGATGAATCAACTTTATTAAACCCCAATTCAAAGGCGGATAAATTTTCTTTCTTAAATTTTTTATAATAATCGGATAAGGTCTTCTTACAAATCTTTTTGTCGAAATTGAAAATCGCACACAAAGCGCCGATAAAAGCCGAATTCTTCGACTTTCCTAAATCATTTGGCATTGTGATATTTTTTTCTAAAGCGCTTAATTTCAAATTTTCAAAATCGCAGGTCACATCACTCTTTCTTGAGTTTGAAAAAATTTCTTCGTCGGAAAAATCGATCAAGAAATTATGAACGCCACCTTTAATAAGCGATGGAAACTCTCTCTCGGCTTTCACAAAAAATCCCACCCTGTTCAAAATTTTTAAAAAAATTTCTCCGGCGCTCAAAACCCCTCCGCTTCCTGTAATTTTTACCGAAATTCGCATTATGATTTTTTACGAAGCACGCTTTAAATATAATCAACTTCCGGTTTATTTAAAAGCCAAAATCTGATATAATATAAAGATTTTAAAAACAAAAAAATGGCAAATCACCTCATAAAAACAGTAAAAACATTAACTGAATTCAAAAAATATTTTCCCACCCTATTAAATCTTACCGTTCAAAATTTGGACTTTCGAAATCAAGATATCGATTTTAGCGAGGTGAAACTCGCAAACACGACTTTTCTGGGCTGCGATTTCGATAACGGTTCAGAAAAAATTCTTCATGAAAAAGGTGCCTACATATACCCGAAAATCGTAGGACTTCCATATAATCCGTACAGAAAGCATCTTTATACTTGGGAAGAACTTATGGGGGGCTACGATATCGACAACGATCAAAGCCTTGATTTGAAAATTTATGAACATTTTATCCGAAACAAATTTACACCCGATATCAACGAAGCGCTTGCTCAGCATATTCATGATAACGCAATAGACAACGAACTTCGCGAACTCATCGGCCTTAAGGAAGATGGAATGACCGAGAAAAAATGCGTGGGAGTAATGGGCGGTCACAGAATAGAAAGAGATGATCCGTCCTATGAAAAAGTGGCCTTTGTTGCAAAAAAATTAACGGAAGACGGTTATTTTATTCTTTCCGGAGGAGGTCCGGGAATTATGGAAGCGGCGAACCTCGGAGCCTATTTTGCAAAAAAAACTGATGAAGACTTAAAAAAAGCGATCGAAATCTTAAAAGAAGCGCCTAAAATGCACGACCGTGAGTTTGTAACTAAATCAAAAAAAGTACTTGAACTTTACCCGAAGGGCGAGCCAAACTTATCCGTTCCAACTTGGTTTTACGGACATGAACCGAGCAACCTTTTCGCAAGCCACATCGCAAAATATTTTTCAAATGCGATTCGTGAGGACATTCTCCTTGCCGTAGCGATTCATGGAATAATCTATGCGCCGGGTTCAGCCGGAACAATTCAAGAAATTTTCCAAGACGCAGCTCAAGGTCAATATGCAAGCTGGGGATATGTGAGCCCCATGGTGTTTTTCGGAAGAAAATTTTGGAGCGAAGATACTTTTTTGTATCAACTACTTCGTCAAATTTCGAAAGGTCACCCATATCATGATCTGATAGGAATAGCGGATGAAACGGACGAAATCGTGAAATTCATCAAAGAACATCCGCCGGTAAAACCTGAGAAAAAATAATCAAAGTATTTCGGACAAAGCGCTTTTTGCATCGATACCGTTCACTATTTTTTGTGAAACGCTAAAAAGAGGAAGCTCTTTAATTTTTTCCCCAAGTTTCTCAGCAAAAAATGGAATTGAAATCCTTCCTTCCGACATAATTTCTGACTTACCGAATTTCGCCATTTCATATCCGAAAGAATAATTCTTGGAAAAAAGCCCGGATGAAGTTGTCAGAAAGTCGCCAATGCCCGCATACGAGAGCACATCGCTATCATCACCAAAAAGAGTTTCCATTATTTCGCGCATTTCAAAAATCGCACGGGTAATCAAATATGACTTTGTATTGTTCCCGTTTAAAGAGCCATCCGAGGCTCCACACAAAATTGCATAAATATTTTTTAGAATTCCGAGAGTGGCGATTTGTTTTGGATTTTTGCTCAAAGAATACTTCAAATTGCTATCTTCAAAAATTTCCGAAATTTGGCTTAGCGCTTTTTCGTTTTCGGAAGCGAGCACGGCAGCGCAGATCTTTCCTTCAACGATTTCTTCAGCAAGCATCGGCCCGGACACAATTGCAAACAACTCATGTGCAGGCAAAGTGTCTTTAAATGTTTCAATGTTTGTCATATTTGTGGAACTTTCCATGCCCTTGGAAATACCCACAATCAGTGTTTTTTCTGAAACAAGACCCTTTATATCATTCATAAGTCCTCGAACAAAATTCGAAGGAATACAAACAAAAATCGCATCAGCATTTAAAACCGCATCTTCCAAAGATCCCATATCTCCATTCATTTTTGAAGGGTCTTTATCCCACATTTTAATTTCATATCCCTTCTTTGAAATCAAAAACCTTATTGCTTGGCCGATTTCACCCGCACCTATTATTGCTATTTTCATAAGAATTATTGTATTATAATTTTCTCAAATTTTAACACATTTATGAAAATTGCAGTACTTTTATCGGGAGGAGTGGATAGTGCGGTTGCTCTAGCGCTTCTAAAAGAGCAAGGCCACGACGTCACGGCATTCTATCTGAAAATTTGGATGGAGGAAGAACTTTCATTTTTAAGCGATTGTCCTTGGAAAGAAGATTTGGAATATGTGGAAAAAATTTGCGAGAAACTTTCGGTCCCGCTCGAAGTGGTGCCTATGCAAAAGGAATATTTTGATAACGTTGTCTCGTATTTGGTATCGGAAGCCAAGGAGGGACGCACTGGAAATCCGGATGTATTTTGTAATAATTTCATAAAATTCGGTCTTTTCTTAAATAAAATCGACGATTCTTTCGAAAAAGTGGCGAGTGGACATTATGCGAATACGGTTGAAATAAACGGGAAAACGCATCTTAAAATGACCCCGGATCCCATTAAGGATCAGACATATTTCTTGGCCTATTTAAAAGAAGATCAACTCAAGAGAATTCTTTTCCCGATTGGCCATTTAAACAAATCTCAGGTTCGCGAACTTGCTGAAAAATTCGATCTACCAAACAAAAACAGAAAAGATTCTCAAGGCATTTGTTTTCTGGGAAAAATAAAATTCCGTGATTTTATCGGCTCATATTTGGGCAAAAAAGAAGGGGATATCATCGAATATGAAACGGGCAAAGCGATCGGAAAACACGATGGCTACTGGTTTTACACTCTTGGTCAAAGAAAAGATATTCGTCTTTCGGGAGGCCCTTATTTTGTGGTGAAAAAGGACATCGAAAAAAATGAAATTTTCGTCTCGAAAAATTATTTCACAGAGGACAAACACAGAAATTCTTTCACAGTCTCTTCTTTGAATATTTTTTCAGGTTCTCTAGACACTCTCTTAGACAAGAACAAATCAATCGGTGTCAAAATTCGCCACGGCGAAAAAATCTATCCCGCAAAAATTTCCAACATCCCAATACCTACCCCAACTTCAACCACACCCGTAGCCACTTCCACGGTCCCCGCGCCAGATGACTCTTCAAAGCAATCGCTAAAAGTTGAGATTCCGGAAAACGATCAGGGTATCACAGCCGGCCAATTCGCCGTATTTTACGATGGTGATATCTGCTTGGGCTCAGGCATTATCCACTATTGATTCCCCTCCCCACACCAATAATTTCTCGCCTTCGAAAATCCGCAAAATATCTGATTCCTTGCTCAAATCGAAACTTAAGAGTCTTCTCATCCATCAAATTATTGTGTGCAAATTCGTGGTGTTCTTTGCAAAGACCGATTATATTTTTGTGACTCTTATTCTCGGAAAATCTATCAATATGATGGAATGTGTCTATTTTAGATGAACAATTCGGATACTGACAAATCCCATCACTTCTTTTTATTACATCATTTCTCAAAGAGGCGGGAATGTATCTCGAAATTCCTGCCGGCAGGAATTTTTCAGCGATTTTTTGGCCTAAGCTAGACCTTGTTTTTTCTCTATTGTGTGCCTTTTCGGTATCTTGTTGAATTTGACTTTCGGCAATTTTAAGAATTTTTAAAATCAATTCTTCCTCGTTTAAATTTTTAAGTTTAAATTTCAGCCTATTGAAAATTTTCAAAGATTCACCTCTAAGAGAAATTGATTTTTTCATCGGAACGGCATCACATTTTCGATCTGAAAATCCATGAGTTTTCGTTTCAGAAACAAGTAGTTTAAAAGCACTTCTACTCATATTCTTCATTTTGTCCACCACAATGGCTTCATTTTCTTTGTTTGCAATTTTTAGAGCAAGGTCGGCCTTATATATCCCCACATTTTCTATTTCGGAAGCTATTAAAGGAAACTTATTCGCCTTATTCAATACGGTGATGCAACTTCGAACAGCGGAGTATGATAGCCCTGCATATTTAAGGGCATATTCTTGAATATTTTTACATCCCTTTTTTATGTAAATTTTCCTTTTTTCGATTTCCGGAATCATAATAAAAAGTTTTCGGGTTAAAGCGGTCCTTTTAAGACCTAGTTTCGTGAATTTTTTGTGTAATTGTCTATCGTTTAATTCGTTCATGACTGTGAAATTAATTTTTTCATCTTGCAAAAATAGTGTATCAAAAACTCACCAAAAGTCAATAGAAAAATTGTCCCACAAAATTAAATACGGAATCCCTATCTAAAGACTAAAAACGAACGAAAAATTCCTGCCGGCAGGAATTTGAAAACTTATAAACTTGCCAAAAAGAAAATTTTTATTTATTTTACATCAAACCCAAGCCAAAAAGGAGAATCGGAATGAAGAAAAGCCTGATTGTAGCTTTCCTTCTCGGAACTTGTACGGCTTGCTCGGCAGCCCCAAAGATTGAAGTTGAGGTCCCCGTAGTTCTGTGTCGATTCGAATCCTCAAAGGCCGAGGCTACAGTACCTGTAACGCCAAATCCAAAGAGCGAGGATCGCGCAACCCAGCGACTCGACCACGCGGTTCGACTCATCACGGACTTGTACAAACAAAGACACAACCAAAGGAGAAGCGAAAAACGCATGATCAAAAGCCTATCCAAAAGACCGGGTCTGAGCGCCAACGATAAGGTCGCTCTGGACAAGGCTTTGGAAAGGCTTGAGAAGGAGGATCTTTTGGACTATTACGAGCTCATCAAGGCCCTAAACCACCTTGATGGGCTCCACAATATGGACTGGCCATAGAGATCCGACAACACAAAAAAAAGAGCGCCCCGCAGAAAGGGACGCTCTTTCAAAATTATTAAGCTTTTTTCACCTTCTTCATCACAAATACTCCGATTGCAACCACAATCAAAAGCAAAATTGCCCACCAATATTTCATTCCGATGTAGCTAAGTCCTATTATCACAGCCGACAAAATACCGAAAATGATAAACAAAAGACCGGACACAAGCCCGCCGACACCCGGAATAATGTTCAAAATTTTTGTGATAGGGCCGAGAATCATTGTAAATCCTGTGGTCATAAGGAACCATGAAATGAAAACCATTACCCAAAAAGTGGTCTTTTCTTTGCTCTGCTGATCGGCTATAAAAACCTGCTCACTTTTGTTCGATAAAAAGAAAGTGCCATCTTCGTCACCGGTTGCAATCATGTTGTTTGAAAGCATTCCCACAGCAATAATTTCATCTTCTTTGGGTACACCTGTAATGGTGGTTCTTGTTTTTTGCGGCACATCTACAAGTTGGTCATCAGCCTTTGTATTATCATAAGGAACATCAAGCGTTTCCGTAAAAAATTCACTCGTACTCATTTGAAGTTTCGCTTTTCCCGGATTGATTTTTATTTCACCCAAACTGAAATCCGACCACTTTGTTTCAGTATCGATAGTCCTCCATTCTGGCACGTAGTCTACAATTTCTTGTTTTATTTCCTGGCCGTCACGAACTATTGTCTTTGTGGATTTTTTCTCTCGAATAGCATAGTCCTCGGTTTTCACAGTATAATAAAGCACCTCTTTATCTGTATTTGGAGCAACAAGAAGATTCTCGAAAGTCGGGAAATCGTGAATTTTCACCATGCCCGAAGTACCGGCCACTTCGCTGGGAGTTTGAAGCGTAAGGCCCGCGATTGTTTTCGAATGTTCCACCTGATTTGCAAAAAACCACACCATAATAAAACCGATGATAATCATCAAAATTCCTGTGGCGATTCCTTTTATGGAAGCCGAAAGTTCCCTGAAAAATTTAAAGAAGGGATTCGCCGAACCCACTACGGTTTCGGATACTACTTTTTGCATACTTGTTTTTGTTAAGTGTATTTAAACTCTAAAAAATTATACCGACTCTGTCAAAAATTACGAAAAAATTTTCTCGCCAATTTGTAAAATCTAATCTAAAATAACCATAAATTAAAACAAACAAGCATGAAAAATCTCCTCATTATTTTTTCAATACTGTTGTTAAGCGGCTGTTCCACTGTTTCAATTCAAAACGAAAATCCCGTTTTTCCGCCATCCGAAAGCAAAGAAATTTCTGAAAAGGAAATCCCGCTTCCGGGCAAAGCTCTTCTCTCAAAACATATGGATGCCGATTTGAAGCTTAGTCCCGGCACTTTTATTCTTGCACCCGATAAAAAAGATCTGGAAAAATTTTATTTGAACGAAAAAACACCTCTGATTTTTTCGAAGCATAAATTCGTTCGTGAAGACCAAAACGGGCTAATAATTTCAAACTCAAAAGAAGAATTCAAAATCGAGGACGCTCTTATAATTCCTTTTCCAAGTGAAGAAAAATTTATGGAAGGGGATACGGTGCTAACGCCTTATCCCGACGCCAAAGGATTTACCTATGCTTATGTATTGAAACCTGAAAACGGAAAATATCTTGTGAGGTATATGGATGAAAACTTATCCGGCAGAAAAGATCTTTTGGAAGGGAAAATACTTAAAAAACTTAGTGGAAATTTCGTGAAAGGTGCAATTTTGGTAGTAAAAGAAGGCGAAAAATATTTGAACGAAACCCTTCTCTGCGATTGCAACGGATATGTGCTCACAATTTCGAAGGATGGAATTATCAATCTGAGAAACAAAGAACACACCGTGCCCGTGCAATTCAATGAAGAATATAAATCCGGCGATGATATTTTTCTTAGTTTAAACGGGGTCTATGTCCCGGCAACGGTTCTTAGCGAAAATAAGGAAAGTGGCTCTTACGAAGTAATGTACAAAGAAAACAACACAAACAAAGAAAAAGAATTCGACCTCACAAGAATCACAAAAAATCTGGAATAATTTTTAAGAGTTCTCGATTTCGATTTCTCCTTTGAGAACCGTACATTGGCAGGCGAGCCTGTGAAGGCCGTCCATAAGTCCCATTGCCGGAAGTGTCATTTTTTCTTTATCGCTGAGTTCGCTTAAGTTTTCCATTCCTGATACGACACGAATAAGACAAGTGCCACAAATACCTTCTTCGCATCCGAAAGGTATATTCCATGAATTATCGCGAATCACTTGTTTTAAATTTGCCCCCTCTGGAACTTCGACGCTTTCATTCTTATTTTTGTAAGTTACTTTTGCCATAAAATTTATTAATTAACGAACAAGATTTTATCGTATGGAAAGCAAAAAGAAAACACGAAAAGGGCCCCGGGAAATTCTTCCCGGGGCCCTAAAATCCAAAGTAATTTTTACTGCATCTCCAAAAACTTCACCAGAATCTTCGAAGCCTCGGCGCGTGTAATATACGCATTCGGTCTGAAAGTACCGTCTCCGTATCCGTTCACAACACCCATTCCTACAGCCATTCTCACATAGTCGTAGTACCAAGCGTCAGAGGGCACATCCGAAAACTCCGAAACACCTCCCGTAAGGGTGGGATCAAGACCTCCGGCCTTAGCAAGAATCTTTAGAGCCTCGGCGCGTGTAATATTCGTATTCGGTTTAAAAGTGCCATCACTGTAACCACCTACAAGTGCAAGTTCTTTCGCTTTTGCCACAAACGGAGCATACCACTCGAATATTTCCACGTCGGAAAAAGGTTTTTCATTTACCTCAGCCTCCACGGGATATTCGTATCCGAGAAGCGCGATTTTTGTGAGTTCCGCTCGAGTAATAAAATCATCCGGGTGAAAAAGTCCGTCAGATTTGCCGGTTACAATTCCACTTTCATATAGATTCTCAACATAAGAAAAGGCCCAATGCTCGTCCAAATCTCCGAATTCCATCACCGGATCCCCGTTTTCATCAGAGTTTTCCGAAGTGCTCGTATTTCCCGTAGTATTGAAAACGCTGTCTGCTCCGTCCGATACTTGTTCCGTTAGTGCTGCTGAAAAAACCGGCAAAGAAAAACATAAAACTCCCGTCAAAACCGTAAAAAACTTAGTGAAATTTTTCATATTATTTTGTTAATTCCTCATCAATAATAGCTTTGAAATTATCAAATGGCTGAGCACCTGATAAAAATCTACCGTTCACGAAAAACGCAGGCGTGCCTTGAACTCCCACACTCTGACCATCTTTCATATCCGAAGCGATTTCGTCTTTGAATTTATCGCCATCAAAACAAGCCTTGAATTTTCCCTTATCGGCACCAAATTCTCCGGCCCATTTTTCGAAATTTTCATATGATAACTTATCCTGATTTTCAAACATTCTGTCGTGAAGCAAAAAGTATGCGCTGTCTCCCTTTTGTTCTCTAAGACATTCGGCGGCAAGTGCGGCCGGATAAGCATCTTCATGAAAAGAAAGCGGAAAATCCCTGAAAACATAATTCACTTTTCCCGTATCGATATATGTTTCTTTGAGTTGTTTGAAGGTGTTTTCGTAGTACATTCCGCAATAAGGGCATTCGAAATCGGAGAATTCCACGATCGTCACCTTAGCATTTTTCTCACCCTTTACTGCATCATCATCTTTCAAAGATTCAAAATCGGCCTTGCTCAAATCTTTTGGCTGGCTTGCTTCTTGCGCCTTTTGTTGTTGTTCTATTTGTCTTTGAATATAATTTTCGATTCCCTCATCGATTTTCGCGGAAAGATCGGCATCGTTCAAAGTGGAATCGGCCATTAAATTTCCACCGGAAACCTTATCTATTTTTTGATTAAGATATAAAAATTGCGCGCTAAGAATTAAAAGAGCGCCTGCACTAACCATCAGTACCGAATATTTTGACGACATAAATTTTTTAGTTAAAAAATCAATCGAAATATAGTTTAATTTAATTACAGAAATAATACAAAATTAAATGAAAATAATTTCATGGAATGTGAACGGACTTCGTGCCGTAGCGAAAAAAGGCCTCATCGATTTTATTAAAAACGAAAATCCTGATATTCTCGCTCTTCAGGAAATAAAAGCCAAAGAAAATGACCTCCCACAAAGCCTCAAAGATATAGATGGCTACAAGAGTATTTTTAATCCCGCGGATCGCGCCGGTTATTCAGGAGTGGCGATTTATACGAAATTAAAGCCCGAAACTATCAAAAACGGTTTTGGAATCGAGCGCTTCGATATTGAGGGAAGGCTTATTGAAGCGGAGTATGAAGACTTCACCTTACTCAATATTTATTTCCCCAATGGGAAAATGAGCCCTCAAAGGCTAAATTTCAAAATCGATTTTTACAACGAAACGATTTCCCATATAGAGAATCTTCTAAAACAAGGCAAAAACTTGATAGTAGTGGGGGACTACAATACCGCTCACAAAGAAATAGATCTCGCTCGTCCAAAGGAAAACGAATCCGTATCGGGCTTCTTGAAAATTGAAAGAGTACTCCTGGATAAGCTCAACGAAATCGGAATGGTGGACGCTTTCAGACACTTCGAAACATCCCCGGGAAACTACACTTGGTGGTCTGTACGAAGCGGTGCAAGGGAAAGAAATGTGGGTTGGAGAATAGACTATGCTTTTGTAAATAAAAAATTACTGCCGAAAATAAAAAATTGTATACACTTAACACATCAAAAGGGCTCGGACCATTGTCCGGTACAAATTGAGATTTAGGTCGAAAACACTGGCAAAACGCCTTGTTTTGTGATAAAATAATACGATGCATCAAATGCGTCTTTCATTAAAAATAAAAAATTAACAAAATAAAATGTTCAATCGACACCTGCTTAAAGCCGGAAAACTAAGCTTCTTGGCTTTAATGATCTCTCTATCGGTGAGTGCCACAACATTCGCTGCAAGTTACATTTGGGATGCCTCGAACACGGGCTGCGACCTTGATGAATGGACTGATACTGATTGTTGGGATGATATGGATGGCTTAAAATGGAATGCTGTTCCGGGTTCCTCAGACTATGCTCATTTCAAACAAGATTCCGGAGGATGTACGATTCCTAGCGGTGCAACGGTAAATGTACTTGGCTTGTAT
>CAYODN010000010.1:0-17642 GCA_964402735.1 uncultured Candidatus Peribacteria bacterium
CTAATCGCTAAATCGTTTGTTCCTGAAAATGGGAATGGAATGCTGCAACAAAACATAATTTGTTCAAATATTAAAAAACTCTTATGAAAAATTTTAAATCTTTCAGCAAAGTCATGATGGCTTTTGGGCTTTCGGTTTTTGTCTTTGCGGGGTTTTCGGCCTGTGATTTGCTCGGTTCAAAAAGTACTGAGGAATATGTGGTGGCGGAGGAAGATTTTTTAAATCCTTCCGAGCTTGTGGCGGCTTCGGACAGTGCCGGACTCACCGTTTCTGATTTCGAAAAAGAGGCTCTTTATAAAATGCGCGAAGAGGAAAATATTGCCTATTTGCTTTATACTGATTTGGGCGATAAGTGGAATCTTCAAATTTTTAAAAATATAGCGAAGTCCGAACTCACTCACACCGATTCCGTGAAATACCTGCTAGATCTTTATGGTCTTGAGGATCCAATAGCCAATCTCGAGCCCGGTTGGTTTTCTAACGAGGCCTTCTCCACTTTATCCAGGGAGCTTACTGAGAAGGGCTATGTTTCCCCTCTTGATGCCCTGATTGCCGGTGCGACCCTTGAGGATTTGGATATTTCCGATCTCGACGAACTTCTTGCGCAAGTGCAAAATCCCAATGTATACAATGTGTTTCAAAATTTGAGACGCGGTTCCACTAATCACTTGAGGGCTTTTATCAAACAAATTGAGGCAAACGGCGGAACTTATTCGCCTAAATTCATTTCCGAGTCCGAGTTTGAGGAAATTCTTTCGCAAAGCCAAGACAAGGGAAATGGAAACGGCAGAAAATAATTATTTAATTTACTTCTTATGAAAAATTTCAAAAAGTATGCCACTTTTCTCGGGTTTATTTTGCTTCCCGTTTTAGGTGGAGCTTTGACCGGGTATGCAAGTATGTCAGGCTTAAGTGAGTGGTATGTGGGATTAAATAAGCCCGCTTTAAACCCTCCCGGTTGGGTTTTCGGGCCGGTTTGGACCACGCTTTACCTACTTATGGGTATTTCTTCTTATCTGGTTTTCTCAAAAAAATATTTGTTTTTGAAAAAGAAGAAAAAATTTAAAAGAAAACTCGCTCTCACTTTCTATTTTTCTCAACTCGCTTTAAATTTTCTTTGGTCGTTTTCATTTTTCTATTTTGAAAGCCCGCTTTTGGCTTTGATCAATATTGCGGTTCTTTTTGCGCTTATCGTTCCAACGATTATTTATTCCTACAAAGTACGTAAAATCGCCGGATACCTGCTTATTCCCTACATTCTTTGGGTATCTTTCGCAACTTATTTAACTTTGATGATTTTTCTACTGAATTAATGGCGACTATTTCCCGTTCGAATTCGAAGAATTGGATTTTTATCGTTTAAAATTTTGCTTTTTAAACATTGTACACTTTCTTCAATACTTCCGTTTTCCAAATTTAAAACCAAGTATTTAACCATGTCTCCGGCTATGCCTATTTCGTAAAAAAATTTATTATATAATCGATATTTATAGAACGGTTCCTTGGATTTCAAAATTTCATTCATTTTCGCCAAACCGAGATATTCCATCATCAATTGCATGATTTTTTTGATATTTTCGAGTGTTGAAGAGCTTATGCTTCCAGAGAAATTTTCCGGGGCATCGGACCGTAAAAAATCGATTTCTTTTTTCAATATTTCGGGGAGTATTTTATCGAGTTCGGATTTTACTATTTTTCCAACTTTTTCTTGAGTGTCTTGCCTGATTTCTTTGAAAACCCTTGTTTCAATAAAATCTTCCAATGAATTTTTAAATTGTTCGAATTCTTCAGGGCAAACCGGGCTATACTGATCGCCGTCAAAAAGGAATAATTGGCGATCGCCTTCTTCGTGATGCAATTCAATTGCCACTTGGTTTAAGCCCACCAGAAAAATATTTGTAATAATTCCGTTCGTGTCTGTCATGGTTAACACAGAAAAATCGTAGATTGGCCTTACGTTTTTCGGCAATTTCGCGATATATGAAATTAATTCCTGCTCCAGGGGCCTTGGAGACTCATAAAAAAAGTGTTTTTTTCCCTCTTCAAAACCAATTACATTTCCGCTCGAACGTGAGTGAAGTTGCTCTAAAAAATTTTGCGCTTTTGCGAGAGTGCTAATATTTTCGGGTTGAAAATTCGCCGGCATTGAAAATTTGGGCATCATACTAAAAAAATAGGTTGTTTAAAATCGGCTCTTCAATAAGCTCACCAGTGAATGTGTCCGGATTACTCGAATTACCAACACTAGATTGAGCAGACGTTGTGATTAAAGTTGCCCTGTAGGCGATTCCGTTTTTATCCAAGCCCATAAATTCAAGATTGTTTTCATTTTGACCGGTAAGATAGTAATATTTTCCGTTCATTTTTTTAAAAAACGGTTCTCTTTTTGCGCTTTTTGATTCGGGGAACCCAACATGGTTGAAATGAGCTAACAATATTCGGGCGAGTTTTTGTTTTATGGTTGATAGGCGGTCGTAAGGATAGAGATTTTGTCGATCCTTTTGAATTTTGTTTATTTCCAATTCAGTTTGTAATTGTGTAATCTCCGCTTTGACAGATGAAAAAACCGCATCCACTTGGAATTTAATAATTGATACTTCGCGTTTTAAATCGTTCTTTGAAAAATCTTCATCGATACGCCTAAATATTTTCAAATATTGTTCAAATTCAATTCCGTTTAACCTCACACTTTCGTTTTCCAATAAAGCGAAGAAATCCAATGCATCGCCTTCCGGAGATAGAACAACGGTGGCGATATGCTCTTTTCCAAAATAGTATTTTGAGATATGTGCTTTTCCATTTTCAAAAACAAGTTGTTCAAGAAGTTGGCTGGAAAAAAACAATCTTGTGTTTGGTTCTCTTAGAGCTATTTTGCTCTCGCCAAAAGATTTATAAAAGGTGTTTGTGAAAAAATTAAATTCGGGATAAAAATCCTTTGAATTATCATAAGTAACTGTAGCGACACAATCCAGCGTAGCTTTTGCAGTCAAGTTGCGAGCATATATTTTCGCTTTTAATAATTCTTCTCTTGGTGGTGTATTTATAGTATCCAGACTTGTGATTTTAGAATCAAATACCTTCAAATATTCTTCGAATTCGTCTTTTGTAAGCCTTAAGGATTCATCTCCGATTAATGCGAAATAATCAATTTCGCTTCCATCCGGGAGATAAACTA
The DNA here is from genome assembly GCA_964402735.1 of uncultured Candidatus Peribacteria bacterium. Lineage (GTDB taxonomy): Bacteria > Patescibacteriota > Gracilibacteria > UBA1369 > LOWO2-01-FULL-3 > JAVEWJ01. Next base: position 3,176 of record CAYODN010000010.1, read on the forward strand.
TTGAGCCGATGTGAATATTATTAAAATATTGTTTTGAAAATTTTTTTTCTCCGTCTTCCGATATTTGAAATATTATTGATAGATCCCCATTTCCGGGAGAGTTGGAAATCCGTGCGAAATCGAAAATCAGTGATTTTGCGTAATCTTTCGCTTTCATAAACTCTTCTCTCCGAGCCGGTTTTAAATATGGAAATTTTTCCATTTGAAATTGTTAGTATACTTAAATCTACATATTTTTTACGATTTGTAAAGCTGATTTTGTATAAAATGTCTAAATTAGGGGATTTGTGGTTAATTGACAGGGGTGTACTTGTTGAATAGAATCTCCATAGGTCGGGCGAGTGGCGGAATGGTAGACGCGCTGCGTTCAGGTCGTAGTAGCCAAAAGCTGTGGAGGTTCAAGTCCTCTCTCGCCCACCAGTCCGCCTTTGGCGGACTAGAATCCAGTTACTAGTTTCTAGTTACTAGATTCTAGTGAAGCTATCGATAAAGGCTTTAAAACTAATGAATCCACCGGGGGACTGATGGTGTGGTAAACTTAGCTAAAGTCCAAAAAGTAATTTCCTTAATTTTCAAGTCTCAATCGTTTTCTTAATTTTTTCATACGAAAATTTAATCAAAGAGGATTGATATTAAGAAGCTTGGTTTTATTGTTTCTTCCCATAAATAAAGCCGAATCTGGAATCGTATTTGGAAGGGATAAGCCTGGTTTTGAAGGAGGCTTTTTCAAGAATTTTCCGTATAGTTTCCCCTTTCATATCCTCGCAAAGTTCATGGTATTCCATATAAATATTATTGAAGGAACGAATTTGGCTCTTCTCGGCTTTTTCAAAGATTTCAAATTCCACACCCTCGGCGTCCAGTTTCAGCAAATCGCAAACATCCGTGTCGTTTAGTTCTCTGATTTTTTCCAAAATTTGAGAGAGTGAACTTGTGAAGATCTTTTGCTCCTTTTCGTCGTTCTCATCGGAAAAAAGCGAATGATTGTGAGAATCGTGTTTCAAAAAAAGCACTCTTTGGCCCGATACCGAAGAAATTGCAAGGTTTTTCGGATATACGTTGAAAATTCTATTGTCCGTGAAATGGCTTTTTAGGGTTTTAAAGTTTTCGGGATCCGGTTCATAGGCGTAAATCGGTATTTTATCGTTTAAAACGGCCGCATAAAGACTAAACATTCCGACATGCGCTCCTACATCGATGATCGGATTTTTCGCGTTTTTTATCACATCATCAAGAAGGCCATACTCGCGATCCTCAAAAACCTCAAAAAACACTGAAGCATCGGCATCCGAACGAATCAATATTTCGAGATGTTTTCCGTTTAAGTTTATCGAATTTTTATATGGATAAGCCATTTGATAGATATTTTTTATCGGATAGCGGGATTTTAGACTTGTTTATTACTTTCTTCAAGATTTCGATACTCTGATCGTAGGTTTTTGTGTCTACCGGGAAAGGGATCGAATCCTTTCCTCCGTGTGCAAAACTGTATCTTGCCGGATCTTTATAAGATGCCGCCGCACCGTAAATCACTTCGGAAACAAGCGAAAGAGCGCGAATGGTTTTAGGGCCGACTCCGGGGGTCATTAGCATTTTTTCGAAATTCTCGGGCTTTTTATCCGTGAGAATGTAGATTATTTTTTCCAGGTATTTACTTTTTGAAAAATTTTCGTTTACAACCGGATGAGTTGTAAAATCTTCATCGGAAAGCTCAAGAAGAGTGAGTTGGTTTTCCGCTACACGAACGCTTTTCATCTTTGAAAGACTTGAGGAATGTCTTCGAAGAATCTGAATGTCTTTCATTATGGTTTGATAATTTGAATTCGCAAGTTCCAGTGAAATTTTTCGATTTTCTCCGCTTTCTTTCGCGGTCATGTCGAGTGTTGGTGTTTTTAAAAAAAGCTGACTTGCGATACCGGTGTGGGGTTCTTCGATCAAATCTTTTGGCTTATCGCTATGCCAATGGTACCTTCGTGCCGTCTTATTTTCCGTGTTCATCCCCTGCTGAATCACCGTCCAAGATCCGTTTTTCGAAAACATAAAACAATGGTGATAAAGAGCGTAATTGTCTTGAATAAGGCTTGAATCCACTTTCGCACTCATCTTGGAATTGTGAATGAGAGAGTTGCCGAGAGCGTCCGGAAGGTTTAAGCGATTTGCCCAAAAATCGATTTGTTCGGGAGTTTTTAGGGATGTTTTGCCTTTTCCTCCGCAGATAAAAATTCCGTACTGCCTTTCCGCTCCACGGATGGCTTCTTTTAGAGCTGCGGTGAGAATTGTGGTAAGGCCGGATGCGTTCCAATCAAAAGCAAGCACTGTTCCAAGGCTTTGAAACCACACTGGATCCCCCATTCTTTTGATAAATTCGTCGGGGCCGTATTCCATTATCATTATTTCTACGATCTCCTTACTTAAGGCTACCATACGATCAAAAAGCCATTTCGGGCACTTTCCGTAGTCCAGTGTAAATGTTGCAATACCTCGATGCATCGTTTATTCTTTATATAAGTAAAAATAATCTTTTTCTATGTTCAGTTCAATCGCTTATTACATTTTTTTGGGTCTTCCGATGATTGCTTGGGGAGGAATCGTGAGTTTTTTCTTTTTATTCTCTACTGTTTTTATTGCGTTTTTACACAAAAAAGGGAATTTCACAATTCCTTATAAATACCATCCGATTTTCGGTTTTATTACCTTGATTTTGGCTAGCTTTCACGGACTTCTTGGGATTCTTGCCTACCTAGGCTATTAGTTAAAGCTCTCACTTTATTTGTGATTCCTCTTATCTTAAGGGTTATTTCTTTTTCGTCTCTACGAAGAATAATGGGTTGCTTCGGATTTCCAAGTGAGATTTGCGCGCTTGAGGCTTCGATTATTGCAAGCGAACAGATGGCAAAATTCGGATCCCATGCATCGTTGTAAAAAGCTCCGAAATCTATGTTTGCACAGTGGATATTGCTTCCGATTTTGTAAACTTTTCCACCTTCGGGATTATGACCGTGAACATCGAAATTGATTCCCCTTTGACTTAAGGCAAAATCGATATTTTCATCATTTAAATATTGTCGATTATCAGTAGATAAAAAGGCCGTCCTCATCTGCTCGAACAGATTTTGCATCGATTTGGAAATTTTAATATTTTCTCCCAGAAGATCTCTTCTAAGCACGGACTTATACAGATCGTTTAATGTATCAATTCCATATATCTCGATTAAGTCGGACATTTGTACGTTTAATGGGCAATGACGTGCTAAATTGTCATCGATTTGAAAAAGCAAATTATAAGAACAAAGTGTTTCGAGAATTTGTATTCCCTCCGGGTCTCTTTGCATATTTTCGAGGATTTCCGCGTTTTTATAAAATCCTTTTTCATGCAAACCGGCAAGTTGCCTTGGACGAACTTGATCCTTGAAAAGTAAGTCGAATCTAGATTGCTTTCCTTCGATATTTTTTTGTTCGGGTAAATATTTTAGCAATTCAGTTAATCCATTTCCCATATTTTCGTTTCTGCAAATCGCAACTGTATCTTGGCGATTCTCGGGGAAAAATGAGCCGTCTGCGAGTTGAATTTTTTGGTTTGCAGCGGGGGCATCTCTTAAATATGAAATAAACAAATCATCATGATTTCCGGCTATCAAAACAATATCTCCTCCCGCTTTTCTCGCCTGAATTCTGAGTCTTGAAATCTCCAACATAATTTTGAGCCCATCCGTGTGCCTATCCCCAATCAAATCACCCGTAAAAACCAAAATTTTATTTCCACCTATCCAATTATGAGATTCATCAAGGATGCCGGCAAATTCACAATTTTTATGAAGGGCTAGAAGTCTTCCGTTTAAATCGCCCACATATACCAAATCGGTTGGTCTTTCGACCAAGTGATAAGGGGTTCTTTCGAGTGTTCTCCTTTTCTTAAGTGGCTTTTCAGCCAAATATGTGGGGGATTCCATTTTTTCTTTTAATATAACTTTAAGTATTACAATATTTTTGATTTGTTTCAAGTGAAATATTCACGAAAAAAAATTATTATTGTATCATTGAAAAAAATCCTATGAATTTCCCCGTTGAATTAAACGACAATATTATTAAAAAAGCCATTTCACTCGGCATTTTTCCGAGCGATATAAGTGAACAATTTATTCGTGGGACGGGAAAAGGAGGGCAAAAAGTAAATAAGACTTCTTCAACGGTTCTTCTGAAACACATTCCGACCGGAATCGAAGTGAGATGCCAAAAACATCGAGAACAAAGCAAAAACAGGCTCTCGGCATATAAGCTTTTGATATTAAAAATCGAAGAAGAAAAACTTGGAAAAGAATCCGATTTGGCGAAAAAAATCTTCAAGTTGAAAAAACAAAAAATGAAAAGATCCAAAAGGGCGAAGGAAAAAATCCTGGAACAAAAAAAGCAGAGATCCGAGATAAAAGCTCTTCGTAAAGACCTTATTTAAAAAGTGCGGGGAGTTCTTTTTTAATTTTTGTCCATTCCTTCCATAGATTTTCCAAAATTGCGTCCCTGAAATGGCCTTTTTTAAGCTCGTTCAAAAGCTCCGATTCGTGTACCCATTTGGCCATACGAAGCTCTCTTTTTGCCAGGCGAATATCTCCGGATTTATAAAACACCCAAAAACTGATTCGGGCTTGACCGCGAAGACCCGATTGTCTTTTCAGCATTTCCGGCCATTCATAAATGATATAGACTTCGCTTTTTTGAAGAATATCGTATTTGAAGTTTTTGCCGAGCTCTTCTTTGATTTCCCGTTTTAGCGTTTCGATTTCGTTTTCTCCTAAATCCATTCCGCCTTTCACAAAATCGTATTCGTCTTTTCTGGCTTTTTTAAGCTGTGTAATTAAAAATTCTTTTTTCTCGTTTACGATTATCGCCGCGACGGATGCTCTATATACTTGTGAGTCCATAATATTTTTTAGATAATTCAAGTTTAGAAAATAAAGGAAAACTTGTCAAAGAGCATAATTTGACTACAATTGCGGTGCTAAATTTTATTTTCTAACCAAAAACGAATGAAAAAAATTCTAGCAAGCTCACTTTTGGTTCTTACAATTTTAATTGCAAGCGGATGCGAAGTGGTTGTTGAGACAAATGGAAGCGAGGAAAACGAAAACACAGAAACAAACACAGAAGAAACAAACACAGAGGAAACAGAGGGCGCCAGTGTACCTTTTGCTGACTTGAATATGGATCTTATGTCTATCAATGATACGAAAGAATACAAACTTGTTCGTTTTTCCGATTTGGAGGGTACTTGTCTTGATGCCGGATTCCCAACAAATTTGGTCTACAAAACAACAAATATGATTATGACCGAAGATGAGAAATATGTTGACCAATGGACTTCTGTTGATTTTACAGGAAGACTTTCTTTCAGCAATGTGCCACTTACAGCTGCGCCTGCTTCATGCAAAATTCTAACTGTGAAAGGAGTAAATACAGCTCAAGTTTCTTGCTCGGTAAAAGAGGCTGATGCTGATAAAGAAGTATGTACAGGAAGTGTGAAACTTTCAGTTGAGAAATAATTTTGGGTTTATTGGGGCCGGTCGCTTTAAAGCGACCGGCCCTTTTTTGTTTCCGGAATAATTTAGATTTTCGAGAGTATCAAATCTTGATTTTCAAAAATTGGCACCTTATAATTGTTAGTGCTAAAAATCTTTTAACCAAATCAAAATGGCAAAACAAAATCTTTCGAATCTTTTGGTTTCCGCTTTGTCCGGAGCGGTAACTACCGGCTTGATAATCCTTGGACTATTTATTTTTACGAATCTTTTTGAAAACTCGGGGCAAATTCCGCCTGAAAATAACACTGAAAATAAAGCGGTTGTTCCGGTTTTGGATATAAAAACTCAAGAAGACATTGTTGTTTCCACGATTGAAAAGGCTTCCCCGGCCGTTGTTTCCATTATTATTACAAAAGATGTGCCTGTTTTGGAACAATACTATGAAGATATGCAAAGTCCTTTCGACGATTTTATGTTCGGATCCCCTTTTACTTTTCAAGTTCCGCAATATCGTGACAGCGGAAAAACCGAGGAAAAACAAATCGGCGGTGGAAGCGGTTTTATCGTTTCTCCGGATGGCTATCTGATAACAAATAAACATGTGGTTGATACCGAAGATGCCGACTATACCGTGTTTTTAGCGGATGGCACAAAATATGAAGCCAAAATAATCGATAAAGACGATTTGAACGATATTGCTGTTCTAAAAATCGAGGCTGAAAATCTTCCGTTTTTGGAATTCGGAAACAGCGACACTCTTAAGGTTGGTCAAAGTGTAATTGCAATCGGAAATCCGCTTCTTGAGTTTAAGAATTCCGCTTCAGTGGGCATTATTTCGGGTCTTTCAAGGTCTATAAATGCCGCCACAAGTATTTTTGGAAAAACGGAGGCACTCGAAGATGTGATTCAAACAGATGCGGCCATAAATCCCGGTAATTCCGGCGGACCGCTTCTAAACCTTGCCGGTAAAGTAATCGGAGTAAATGTGGCCATTGCAAACGGTGAAAATATCGGTTTTTCTCTTCCTTCAAATATAGTGAAAAATATTTACGATAGCGTTAAAGAAAACGGGAAAATTGTGCGCCCTTATCTCGGGGTTCGCTATGTTCAAATCAATAAAGCCCTCAAAGAAAACAACAAACTCGATATGGATTACGGAGTGCTTGTATTAAGAGGTGAAAAAATGGAAGATTTGGCTGTGATTCCAGGTTCTCCGGCGGATAAAGCGGGAATAATGGAAAACGATATTATTCTTGAAATCGATGGAGAAAAGCTTGAAGAAGGAAAATCGCTGGTAAAAATTATCGCCTCGAAAAAACCGGGTGATACGGTGAAATTAAAATTACTCAGTAAGGGTAAGGAAAAAGAAATTTCAGTTGTACTTGAGGAAGTGAAAAATTAATTTTTTTTGCAGGAAAGTCGGATTTGTGAAAAAATCAAATCCGACTTTTTTAAAACCTCAAAACATGAAGAAATTTTTCTCCGGAATCAGCCGGAATATTGTGCTTCTCGGCTTTGTAAGCCTTTTTACGGATTTAAGCAGTCAGATGGTTTTTCCGCTTGTGCCGCTTTATCTTACCGGAGTCCTCGGGGCCAGCTCAACCGACCTATCTTCCATAAGGGACCTCGGAAATGATATTGATCTAATTCTATTCACCTGCGACAAAGACCTAAATTTCAGGCATGTTTTCTACTTTGAGAAGGATTAAATCTCGTTTAATGCTCCCATTGCGATAATTGAGGTACCGGGCATTGAAACCGAATTGTCGTTGTTTCCAAGGATAATGCCTTTCTCTTTGGCTTTGATCGTTTCGATTTTAGTACCGAAAACATCGAAAATTTCGGCGATAATTTGATTTTTTTTCACTAAATCCCCTTCTTCCACCTTGAACCTGATAATGCCGGTTTTTGTACTTCTCGGTTCGTCTGTGTAGTGAAGAATTTTCTTTCTGAATTTCTTTCCCTTTATATAACTTAGTGGAATGTGATCTGAATTCAGCATATTAAAAAAAGACAATATGTTTATCAATGAGTTGAGACCTATTTCAACATTTTTTTCATTTACGATGTGGGATTGTCCCAACTCCAGCGTAATTGCCGGGATTTTGTTTTTATAAAGCGTTGTTGAAAGACTATTTGGTATGTCGTCGGTTTCTTTTATCATTACGAGCCCCGATCTTCTGGCGATTTTTTTGATTTTTTTATTAAGGCTTTTCTTTTCAGCGTTTTTCTGATTTTCAAGGATAATATATGGAATGGAATTTTGCCAATCATTGTGTAAATCCAGCACCAAATCCGGTCTGCTTTGCATTATGGCTTCATGAATTTTAAAGGCGATTCTCTGAGCAAGTGTTCCATTCGGATTGCCGGGATAAGAACGATTTAGGTCTTCTTTTGTGTAAGGAATTTGGCGAGAAACCATTTCAAAGCCCATTGGATTAAGAAGTGGGATAGCATAAATTTTGCCTTTTAAAAGGCCTTGTTTTTTTATTAATTCGAACAATTCATGTATTACAACCATACCACCAACCTCATCTCCGTGCTCAACTCCGATAATCCAAATTGTGGGCCCTTCCGCTGAACTTTCCGCCATAATCAAAGGAATTCTTCGCTTACTGAAGTCAACGCCTTTCATTATGTTGAAAAATGATCTTCTGATTTTAGTGGTATGTTTGTTCATATAAAAAAGGTGATTTACTTAATGTAGCGGATTTGCCCGTCTGAAACTTGATTATAAAAGACTTTTTAATGATTGTAAATCTAAAATTTTTGATATAAAAATTTTTCGTTTATTAAATTTGGAGGAAAAAATAATATAAGACACGTATTTTTAGAAAAATTTTTAAGTTTTGGATATTTTGAAAATTGTAAAAACAAAAATTAAGAGCAATAGCGGTTTTACACTGATCGAATTGCTTATTGTCATTACGCTAATAGGAATTTTAAGTATTGCTTTGATTCCGTTTATCGTGAATGTCGGGGCGAAAGGAAGAGATACTCAGCGGATTTCCGACCTCACCAAACTTTCAAACGCCCTTATTCTAAGAGGCGCCGAGGAAGGTGAATTTCCGACCGGACTCGCATGCGTGGGATCAAACAATGGTAAGTTTGAACCTTACATCAGTTCTTTGGGTGGATCTTTACCGCTTGATCCGCAGGATGATCATGAAAATCTTACTTGTACAGGGCAGTATTTTTATAAGTCAAACCCTTACGGTTATGGAGTAGAGCAAGGTGTTGCTGAGGAAAAGTTTGATTTTGTTATTCTCGCTCAGGTGGAGACTTTTGAAAAAGCGAATACCGATTGCCGTTTTGGCCGAAGAGGTCTTATTCGCGAACCATCGACAAAATTTCCGCAGTATTGGTGTTTTGCGATTTTGCAGAAATGATTATTTGAGATTTTATTTATTCAGGAAGAAGAACAGAATTGCAGTAGCTATGTATAAAAATCCGAAAAGAACTGCGGTGATCGGCTTGAGTGGTGAGCCCCATTTTAGAGTGCTTACTTTCAGTAAGGCGTAAGGCGTGCAATAACCTATTAATGCCGTGAAAAACATTGCTGCGGCAAATACAAAAGCCACTATTTGAAGCACTCCGTCAAGGAAAAGATATCCCGAGAAAAGAAGTACTTCACCGACGAATACACGAATCAGCCTGTCTAAAGGGCCTTCATTGCCCACACAGCATGCGATTTTCAACATAGAAATTTGGTTAGAGGTAGTTTAATTCTGCGGTTTTTTGGGGGTTTAGTCAACCTGTCTTGGTGTTTTGAGAGGCTTTTTTGTGCTATTTTTTAATCTACTTAGCTAAATTCAATGGAGAAGGAACTTACTATAAAAAGACAGACAATTCATTATAAGGTGAAGAAGTGCAATTTTTCAAAAAGCCTTAAAATTTCGCTATTTCCCGGACCGAGAGTTCTTGTGACTATGCCGAAGTATTGTTCTTTTCGAAGAGCCGATACTTTTGTGAAGCAAAATTTTGATAAGATTATTGAAAACTTAAGTAAATTTCGCGATTTTAGGCCTCTTCGACTCATAAATCGAGATATGGACTATGAGAAAAACAAGGAGAAGGCCAGGTTGCTTATTGAAAAAATTCTTACACTTTACAGCGCATATTACGGTTTTAAATACACAGGTTTTTCTGTTCGCAATCAGAGTAGTCGTTGGGGAAGTTGCAGTAGCAAGGCACACCTGAATTTTAACTATAAACTTCTATTTTTACCGCTTCGGCTTGCGGAATATGTGATCGTTCACGAACTTTGCCACCTCAAAGAAATGAATCATTCCGAAAGATTTTGGAAGGAAGTTTCGAGGATTTTTCCAAACTATCGAGAACTGGACCGTGAACTTAAGAAATATTGAGTTTTTCTTCCAATAAGCCCTCAAATGTTTTTAATTTGCCTGCTGTTCTTTCGCTTTGAGCCGAATTATTATTGTTTAGAAAATCAATTATTCGCTGATCCGTCCAGATGTGCTTTTTTTGAATCGGGCGCTTGAGCAAAAGTCCGTTTAAATTTGTGGCTCTACTGATTGCCACATAGACCTGTCCTTGGGCAAATGCCCCAAATCCGATATCAACGATTACATTATCGAATGTCTTCCCTTGGCTTTTGTGGATTGTGACAGCCCAAGCAAGCCGAATCGGATATTGAATAAAGGAGCCTAATTTTTCCGCATCGATTTTTCCGGTTTCCCTTTTGATCGTGTAAGAAAAAATTTCCCAAGTGTGAGGCGAAACAGTGAGATATTTGCCATCATTGTCTTTTATCTCAAGTACATCCTCACCGAGCGTTTCATCGAAATAAATATCCGTAATTTTGCCAACCGTGCCATTGACCCAGCGCCCCATCGGATCATTATTAAGAAGCATTACCTGAGCATCTTTTTTCACGCATAAATTTTCGGCAGTGGGATAAGATTTGTAATCAAACTTTCCTTCAACCGCTGCGGGGTATTTTCTTTCCTCACCGGGAAGCGAATTTAGTTTTATTTGGTTTATGCGATCGGAAGATGCGTTTGTGGTGGTGAGAGTGATGTAAAATTTGTCCGGATCGATTTCGTTTTCCTCCACACGAGTTCGTTCATTTAAAACTTCGAGATCGCTTTCTTCAATCGTATTGTTTCGGATTTTGTTTAAAATATCGATAAAATCGCCTTCGTGTTGGCGATACACTTTTTGAAGCTCCAAAATTTCCAGAGAAACATTTTCCATTACCTTGGCATCGAAAAAATATGGGCTTTTATAAAAACTTTTGAAAAGCTCTTTTTCACTCTGTGAACTTACAACCGGAGGAAGCTGGAAAAGATCGCCGATAAAAATCATTTTCTTTCCGCCGAAAGGGAGTGGGGAGGAGAGGTTTTTCCTTAAAGATTCGTCCACCAGATCGAGCAAATCCGCCCTTACCATAGAGATTTCATCGATGATAATCATATCCAGGCGAGTTAAGAGTTCTCGCATTTTTTGCGTCGGTTTTTTCTGAGATCTGATTTTTGAAATCGTGGTTGTGGGCTTAAACTTGAAAAAAGAATGAATCGTTTGGCCATGAACATTTAATGCGGAGACACCCGTGGGTGCGAGTACCGCAATATTTTTTGCGCTATTTTCAATGTAATGACGAAGAAGAGTGGATTTTCCTGTTCCGGCTTTTCCTGTAACGAAAATCACATTTTTTCCGGGGTCTTCAAAGAGATTTATGGCTTTGGTGAAGTCTTCGTTGATTTCTATGTTTGAGGATAATATTTTAGACATCTAATAAGGTGTGTTTTTATTATACCTCGTATATTAATTCTTCGATTTTTTTCTTTCAAGCATTTATCAGGGAAATTTGTTTCTGAAAATATATTTTGGTGGTCAAATATTTTATCACCAAACTTTATTTTTTAAGGGAAAGATAATATGCTTGGTTTTGTCCGTTTACTTTTGCGGGAAGCCTTATTTCCGAAAATTTTAGAGGAGTCGCTTTTGAACTATTAATGACAGATTTAAGTTTGTTAAATTCATAAGTTAGATCAATTTCATTTTGATAATCGATACTTTCTTTGAATTGAATTATTTGAGCAAACTGGCCCGTTAAAAGTGCCCTTCCTTGAAGTGTTGAAGAAAGAAACATATATAATATCGCCTTGTAGAGGGGTTTTACGGGCTCGCTCTTTTTCTTTTTTATTTTACCATCAGCGATGTAAAACACTTCGTTTATAATTTGAATTTTTTCTTCGATATTTAGGATTCCGGAATCCGGGACTCGAATAAATTTTTCACCAATAGTGAAAGTAAATTTAAAAGGAAGGTTTTCTCTTCTCCTTAACAAAACTGCTCTGATTCTTGGAGGGGTATCGTTTGCAATTTTTGTTCGTTTCACAAAACAGGCCTCATTTTCTTCAATAAATCGAGGTGGGTCAATGCCCGGCATTCGGTCTAAAAAGTCGGGCCAACTTGAAAAATCCGGCAATCCGTAATCAAAAGAGCGCCCTTTTGTTTCAAAGAAATATCCTAAATCATCCTGGTTTAATTCAATACCATAATTGGAAAGGATTGGCGCGATTTCTCTTTTAAATTCGCCGAGCATCGATATTACTGAAGATTTTTTTGCCTCAGGTTTTTCTCTGACTATTAAATTGATAAGGCAATGAAAGCTCAATTTAAAACCAAAGGCTGAATATGCTGAAAGTACTCTGGTAAATGTCGCATTGTCACTATTTCCATATGCAAGGTGAGGAAGTTTTTCTTCGATAATATGAATAAAGTGATCTAAATCAAAATCGAATTTTGATTTAATAGGGTATAATGAATTTTCAGGAATTTTTTCATAATGGCCATAATCCCCGATCGCTGGCAAATATTCTTTTGTTTTGCTTTTTCCCAAATAGTAAAAATGCCTTCCATAAATATTAAAGTATAAAGGGCTATATTCAGTTTCCAAGGAATTTAAGTCTCTTACGTGTCTAATAAAACTTAGTATTTGGCCTTCATTTGTCGGGTAATTTGTTTGTGCGAAATCGGAGATCATTTTTGAAGTGGTTGTTGGTCTGTTTCTTGCCATATATTCTAAGAATTCTTTTGCGGGATAAGTAGCGTTTGGCGGAAAATGTCTTAGAGAATCCGGAATTGAGTCTATAATTTTTCCAAGTTCTTCTTCGGAATATTCTTTTGTCTCATCATACATGAAATATTCCGGTTCCTGGCTCAAGGAATCGGGAGTCTTTAACACGGACAACTGAATAAGGCCGTTGAACTCTCTGAGCTCGAATTGCTCCTCTTCGTATTTTTTACCGTATAAATTGTTCGCATAATTCAGGGACTGTAATATTTCCACCTCAGAAACAATTTGGCCTGTTACAGTGTAAACCTGTTGTATAATATATCTTGTACTTACTGCTTTTTTTAATTTTAAAGCTTCTTTTAATGCAATTAGTATCTCTCGCAAAATAAATGCAGTAGTACTAATCTTGGTAAGTAAATGTTCAATTATTAAAATTCCCGCCGCCTCTTGTGAATCGGTTAAATCTAAGAAAGGATTTTTAAAGGCGAGGTTTAGTGGTATTTTACGTCTTTTTCTTTTTAAGAGAAGGTAGTAATAATACTTAGGTCTGTTTCCGTTTAGAGCTTGATTGGTAATTTTTTCCACGGATATTTTTGTTCTGGACAATATGGCAAAAATATTTTTTATTTGATCAAAGTTTAAAACTTTTCCTAATTCTTTTATGGAATTTATAATTCCTCTCGATGAAATGGCTCTTTTTGAAAGAGTATTTTCCAATAGTACTTGTACGGCATCTTTTTGATATTGATCTAAAGCGTCTTTGTATTGAGAGCTTGGTCTTTCGATTATAGTTAAAACTTCCGTTTTTAATGTTTCGGAAATTTCATTGATAACTTGAACAACATCTTCGGGAATTGAAACAAATTCAGGATTTTCATTTCTTAATGCCGACAAATCCGATGGATCCAATGTTTGGCTTATTTCGGTTTCTTCTTGCATTTCAGTTGTAAAAATTAAGGAGCATTTTTATCATTTATTTATTGTTTTGTCAAAATCCAATTAATTATTTGTTTTAGATGAAAACAATGGTTTAGAATCGAAACTGTATAAATTTGGAAGAAAATGAGTGATTTAGACTCTATCAAACAGGAAAAAACTTTTCGCCTCTGGACTCGGGATTCGTATTTTTTGATTTCCGGGTTTATTTTGACCGTCTTTGTGGTGCTTTATTTTTGGTGGCCGCTTGCTTCAAACTATTTCGGGAGAATGAGTCTTTATGGCGGATACGGCTTCCGGTTCGACTTTTTGCTTGTGGGAATTTTCGCATTTATGACCACTTCGATGATTCTCTGTGCTGACCTAAAACGCGATTTGTTTTTGGTTTTTGTAGCTACTATTGGAGGGCTTGTAATAGAGGCCTGGGGCACGCAAACAAATCTTTGGTTTTATTATACTTCCGAGCGTCCGCCTCTTTGGATAATTCCGGCTTGGCCGATTGCATCCCTTACAATAGACCGAATCAGCAGGGGGGCCGAATATTTGTTTAAAAAATATTTTCAAAAAATCGACCTGAGGATTTTTTTCAAGATCGCTTATTTTAGCGTGTTTTCCTTTTTTTTGCTTATGATGATTTCCTTTATCGATGTGTCCATTGATAAACCCTTGACTATTTTCGCGCTTATTTTTTGCGTTTATCTTATTTTCAGCCCTCAAAAATACCGAAAAACTCTTTTTATTTTTATTGCAGGGGCGGCTCTCGGGTATTTTTTAGAACTTTGGGGAACCACTCGTCATTGTTGGACATATTACACTTTTGAAACTCCCCCACTTTTCGCCGTTATGGCACATGGAATGGCAAGTGTGGCGTTTTTTCGGGTTCAAATAATACTTAAAAACATCCTTTTAAATATTAAAGGCCTTAAGGGTTTGTTTTAATTTTGGAGCGGATAACGGGAATCGAACCCGTGTC
>CAYODN010000010.1:17666-18020 GCA_964402735.1 uncultured Candidatus Peribacteria bacterium
TAGCCACTATACGATATCCGCCCGTGATTTCAATTGGAGTTTTCTTTGAATACGGGCGTATTTTATTGGATAGTTTTTCAAAATTCAAGACGATTATTGCGAAACAAAAAAGCGGCCTTTTATTAGACCGCTTCTTTATTAAATTTAAACTATTTTTCTTACCGAGTGTGTGCCCTCCACCCTCTCGCCGAGTGTTTTGTAGTCGGGCTTTTCCTTTGCATCAGGTGGAAGCGTTGGGTCTGTGGGTACCACTTTAGGGTCTGTAACAGGGTGTCCGTTTAAAGATTCCACTTTCATTAAATTATATCTTCCAAGATCATCTATTTCGAATAGTTTTACTGTGATTTTATCGCC
>CAYODN010000011.1:0-17744 GCA_964402735.1 uncultured Candidatus Peribacteria bacterium
ATAAGCCAAAGAGAATCAAAACAAATAAAACTGGGGCCTTCTTTCAAAAAAGACCTTTCTTAAAAACATGAATAATACTTTGTTCGCTTCGCTCACAGTTTGGTAGCAGGGAGCGGGCTCGAACCGCCGACCTCAGGGTTATGAATCCTGTGCTCTAACCAGCTGAGCTACCCTGCTATGTCAAAGTAAAGATTGGTTGCGGGGACAGGACTCGAACCTGTGACCTTCGGGTTATGAGCCCGACGAGCTACCAACTGCTCCACCCCGCTACGTTTACATTGCCCAATATAATTAGATAAAGGCCCGATGTCAATCATCAAAAAACACATTTTTCCACTGTCCCGGAATGTCATTGGAAGCTGTTTCCAAATTTCCTGAACCGCCCTCCGTAAGGCCTTCACTGAGCACATCCGAAGAAAGCACAATAATTTCTTCACCCGGATTCACGAATCCCAAATTTTGCTTGGCGATTTTATCAATATATTCCTCGGAAGTAACATATAAATACTCCTCGGTCTTATTCTTAATTTGGTCTTCGATTTTCTTATTTTCCAGCCTGTATGATTCGATAATTTTATCAACTTTATAATTCTGGTAAACGTTTTTGGTTAGAGCGTAAATCAAATAACCGACCAAAACGATTTCCATTAAAATAATAATTTTGCTAAAATTTGACTTCATAGAATAAGAAGCTAGACTTAATTTAATAATAACAAATTAAAGGAAAATGGAAATACTAAAGGCGAAAAAAATATATATTTGCGGAATCGGGGGAATCGGAATCTCCGCATTAGCTCGTATTTTAAACGAACACGGAATTGAAATAACGGGATCGGATATTAAAAAAACGAAGCTCACAACTGAAATGCAGTCCGAAAATATAAAAATTGAATATGATCAAAAAGAAGAAAACATAAAACCGATATTCGACTATTTCATATACACGACAGCAATTTCCGAAAATCATCCCGAACTGAAAAAAGCCAAAGAATTAAATATTCCAACCTTAACATATGCGGAGGCCTTGGGAAATTTAAGCGAAAACTACAAACTAATACAAGTTTCGGGCACACACGGCAAAAGCACCACAACTGCAATGATAGCAAAAATGCTTCTGGAATGCGGAAAAGACCCCACAGTAATCATCGGAACCTTAATGAAAGAGCTCGGAAATAAAAACTTCAGAAAAGGAAATGGAGATCTGATGATAATCGAAGGATGCGAATACAAAGACGCCTTTTTGAATTACAAACCGGAAATTTTGGTCTTCACAACAATCGAACCGGATCACTTGGATTATTTTAAAACCGACGAAAATTACTACAACTCATTTGTAAAAATGGCCCTTAAAGTGGGTGAAAAAGGCCATATCGTTTATAACGAAAAGGACGAAAAAACGAAGGAAATAATAAAAGAAGCCAAAGCACGAAAAAACCCCTGGAAAAACAAAGGAATTAAACCCAAAGTACCTGGTAATTTCAATAAAGAAAATGCGGCAGCAGCGCTGGAAGTGGGGGATATTTTAAAGTTAGACAAAACAATGGCAAAATCGGCAATAGAAAGTTTCAGTGGCACATGGAGAAGAATGGAAATAAAAAATACAAAAATAAATGGCCCGATATTTATAGACGATTACGGCCATCATCCAACTGAAATTACACTTACGCTAAATGCAATAAGGGAAGAAAATCAAAATAAAAAAATACTCTGCATCTTTCAGCCCCACCAATACAGCAGAACAAAAAATTATTTAAAGGAATTCGCAAATTCATTTGCTAGCATAGATAAAGTAATCATAACCGAAATTTACGAATCAAGAGACAGTGAACAGGACAAAAAATCGGTCTCCGGCGAAATCCTGACAAATGCAATTATCAAAAATAATGTGAAAGCGAAATTTATAAAAACCTTGCCCGAAATCGGGGACTTTCTAAAAGAAAACGCAAATAAATGGGATATAATAATCACAATGGGAGCAGGCAATATAAACGAAATCTACGACCTTCTTTAAACCAAAAACCTCGACAAAATCGAAATTGAAAGTTGGGATACAAAATCGATTGCGATAATAGCCACCATAGGCGTTAAATCGATCATTCCAACTCGAAGAGGAAACCTTCTGAAAACTCTAAATATGGGTTCGGTTACATCAAAAATAATCGACCCCAATTTTCCAAGTGCCATCGCTCTTCCCATCGACATCCAAGACATAATAATCCTTGCAAAAATAAGGAGATTTAAAATAATTGAAAGAATATCAATAAATTTAATGGCGAAAATTAAAAAACTATTCACTTTTAAAAATTAGTACGAAATTAAATTACATAAAACCGCAAGAAATTTCAATCTCGGCTTTTAATTAATCCAAAAAGATTTTTTCTGAAATGAATCAAAGAAATCAAAATGAAAAACGAACCGATTAAAGCGTTTAAACCGGGGCCGGTATTACTCACATCCGAATTAAGTTCAGCAAGTACATCACTTCCAGCAACACCATGAAGTACATCGGGGGAAGTTACATCAATCAAGTTTAAAACGGGTGAAGCTGATGCGATATTGCTTAAAAGGGGACTTTTATCTCCATTCAAGCCGATCGCTTCAATTTGAAAGAAGTAGGTATTCCCATTTTGCAAATTGGGAATATACCAAGTATTTGAAGAAGTAAAGGTATCTACGGCGTTGTTTAAAGCTTCCGGAGATGTTCCATAATAAATTCTATAAAACGAGACCTGTTCTAAATTATCGGGGTTATCCCAGTTTAAAACGATACGTTTATCATATCCCACGGCTTTTAAATTGCTAACCGTCTTCATTGTGGTTGTTGCGGCTGAAACTAAAATTTCGGCTTTATCTTGAATATTCAATTGATTATTCAAAGAATCGCTTAATTCAATACCGATCTTGTAATTACCGGGCGAATTTGGCGCCTTAAGATTAATAAAATATGTATCATCGGTTTTCATCTCCATATCGTAAACATTATCGTTAAAATAAATTTTAGCCTTCGAAAGTGGCTTATTTACTTTAATTTGATAAACAAAATCACTTCCGGCCGAAATTTCACCGCTTGGTTCAAGAATTTCCTCCAACACCTCCGGCGCATCTGTATCAACGGTAAAACTAACCTCAAGAGATCTGTCGATCTCCAAATCATTGTTATCAAAATGACTCACGTAAACCAAATGAGACCCATTAACAAGGGGATTTGTGGTATAAGAAAATTTGCCTTCAAAGTCGGCAATCAAACTCGTTAGAAGTATTTCATTATCAAAAATTTTAAGTTTGGCTCCGGGTTGAGCGCTACCACTGATTGTTGCAATGTTCGAATTATAAGTACCCGAAAGGGGACTTTCCAATATTATGCTGGAATCTTCCAAAAGGACATTGGAACCGCTTT
The DNA here is from genome assembly GCA_964402735.1 of uncultured Candidatus Peribacteria bacterium. Taxonomy (GTDB): domain Bacteria; phylum Patescibacteriota; class Gracilibacteria; order UBA1369; family LOWO2-01-FULL-3; genus JAVEWJ01. Next base: position 3,398 of record CAYODN010000011.1, read on the forward strand.
CTTTAACAACAAAATCGTACTCGCCTTTAATAGTAATATCCGAAATATCGGAAACTTGAACCTTATAAGTGCCTGCCTCCTTAAAAAGCAAAGCGAGCGTAAAAGTGTGAGAGCCTTGATCAGCGGTAACAAATGCATAATCGGTGGGCAAAATCACTTTATCGGCATTATCGCTCAAAACGGAAAACCTCACTTTTCCCTTATAAGAATTCACTAATTGATTCATACTATCGTAAGCGGATACCGTTAGCGATAAATACTCAAGCTTCCCGATATCATCGGGAATATTTTCAAATTTCAGCACAGAAACCGGACCTGAAGAATTTCCCATCGATGACGAGAAAACATCATCTGAATCGAAAAAAGAAACAGAACCCGAGATAGGAATTACTTTCCCGGATGACACATCAAGAAAACTCAAATTAAATTTTTTGGAACTTGAAGAACTGAGAAAAAAATCAATTTGTCCGTTATTATCGCTAAGAAAGGCCTTATCTTCGTATACCAAACCATTTTCGTCATTAATTAATTTTACAAGTCTATTTGAAATAGGATTATCAAATTTATCCCGTAAAAAAAGACTTACCTTAGCGGTTTGAAAAGTATCAAAAACAAAATTTTCGGGACTTAAAAAGGATTTGGTATAATCGAGATCAGAAGCCAAAACCTTAAAAGTTGTTAGATTTGAAGAATAATCTTTATCCTTAAAATAAGCATAAACCCTATAAAGGCCCGCCTTTTCGGTATAATCGGATTTAAGCTTTACTTTTGAAAAGCCCGCTGAGTCTGTTTTTGAATTGATTTTTACCACTTCTTGATCCGGTGTTTCAATTTCAAAAACAATATCTGAAGAGGGAAGTCCGCCTTTAGAAGTCAAAAAAACGGGTAGTCCTGCGATAGAGTTATTACTCTCAACTTCAAAAGACTGACTTGAAGCGAAAGAATTAATTGAAAATACGAAAAACATCGATAGAAGGAGACAAAGTTTTTGATGTATTTTGTATTGCATAAATCTATATAATTCCTTATATTATACTATAAATTTTAAGTTCAATCAAGAAGCCATTATGTCAAAAATCAATAAATTTCTTTTAAATTTCGCATTAATACCCTTAATTTTTAGTTCAACAAGCGTTTTTGCGCTTGAAACAAACGAAAGTCAAGTAATTAAAGCCGTAATAAACGGAGAAAATAAAGTAAAAGCCGGCAAAACAATAGAACTCACCGCAAAAGACTCATTTTTGAGCGTTGACTCTATAAACATTAAATACGAATGGGATTTTGGAGATGGTACGAAGGGAGAAGGGCTAAATATAGCCCACAGTTATAAGACACCCGGATTTTACGAAATAAATTTAAAGATTAAAAATAAAACGCAAAGCGAAACGGTTCAAAAAGATATTTTCGTTTATAACAAACAAATTTTAATCATTTCCGATTCCAAATCGCTTGAAAACAAACTCTCATTTATTGAAGAATACGCAAAAAAAGAATTTGTATATGTAAATTTAATAGAAAGTTTCAATTCAGCCACAGATTTCATTTCTCAAGAAGTACTATTAAAGAAATTTTCGCTGGAAAATGAAAAAATCAACTCATCTTCGGACATAATAATCTGGACGCAAGAAAATGCCGGAATAAATGCCTTAAATAGACATCTTCAAATAAACCCAGGTCAGAAAGAAAATTTCCAAGAAAAAAACTTGATAATAATTGGAGACATAAACTCAATGGACAAACAAAGACTTTCTGGTTATTACAAAACAATTTCACCATCAAATTTGATAATAACTAAGGAAAGCGCCATTTTCCCGATTTTGGATTATAAGGAAAATCTAAAAGAAACATTAATTAACGAAGGCATAGAATATTTCCAAATAGAAAAAGATACGGGAAAAGTAAAAATTTGGAACATAATGTCTTATGGTATAAACAAATTAATCGGGAAAGGAATACCGGAAAGTTCAATAGTATTAATTCTACTATTTCCTTTAATTATAACTATTTTGATATTTTTAAGACAAATTATTGGAATAATTTTCCCAAACGTACTTTTTCCTGCTCTAATCACTCTGGCATTTCTTGTTATAGGGCTTTATGCCGGAATTTTCATAGTAATCCTTTCCGCAATTACTATATTTACAACAAAAAAACTGCTTAAAAACACGGGAATGCTCTACACGACGAAAACAGGTATAGTCCTAATTTTATTATCGTTCCAAATGCTTTTTTTATTGGTATTAAATAATTTTTTAGAACTCTTTAATAATGACTTCTTTTCAATAGCCATAATGCCAGCGATTTTCTTAGCGACAATTACGGAACAAATAATCAAACCGGAAATAGGATTCAAAAAAACGATCAAATCTCTACTAAATTTGCTTATTATTTGCACAACGATTTATTTGCTGCTCGGAGGGCAAGTTACCCTATTTTCATATTCCCTTCAATTTACGAGTATAAAAGAATTCACTCAAATCCATCCCGAAATCATACCGATACTTTTAGGATTCAATTTTTTAATAGGAAAATGGACGGGCCTTCGCTTACTGGAGAGAATTAGATTTCGAAATTTACTAAAAAACCTGGATTAATGAATTTTTTAAAAAGCCTATTTTCAAATAAAGGAATTTTGGGCATAAACGGTAGAAACGTTCTTTACTTAAAGCCGTTTAATCCGAAAAAAGCCATAAAAATGGCGGATAATAAAATTAAAAGTAAAAAATATTTATCAACAAGAGGAATTCCGGTTCCAAAACTTTACCAAATAATAAAAGACAGAAAAGACTTGGAAAATTTCAATTTCAAATTGCTTCCGCAAAGTTTTGTATTAAAGCCGAACAAAGGCTATGGAGGAGAAGGAATAATACCGATTATAGGGAAAAACGGATCAAAATACATAAGCGCATCTGGAAAAGAATATACAAAACAACAATTGGAATCCCATATATTGGATATTTTGGACGGGAGGTATTCGATAAACAACACTAAAGATGAAGCCTTTTTTGAACAACTCATAATATCAGACGATAGAATAGGAAAATTCAGTTACAAAGGCCTCCCGGATATCAGAGTTGTAGTACACAACCTTGTGCCTGTAATGGCCATGCTTCGCCTTCCAACAAAGGAATCGGACGGAAAAGCCAATTTGCACATGGGAGCGGTAGGGGTTGGAATCGATATTTCAAAGGGGCTAACAACACATATTTGTTACAAAAATAAAATTATAGATGAAATCCCGCAAATAGGCGACATAAGAGGTATAAAAATTCCATTTTGGGAAGAAATTTTACTCATTGCTTCAAGAATTCAACTTGTAACAAATTTGGGCTACTTGGCAGTGGATATTTGCATAGATAAACACATGGGGCCGGTACTTTTGGAAATCAACGCAAGAGCGGGTCTCGGAGTACAGATAGCAAATATGGCACCCTTAAGGCAAAGACTGGAACAGGTGAGAAAAATAAAAATTACAAACCCAACAAAAGGAGTAAGAGTAGCCAAAGATTTATTCGGTAATGTCATTGAAAAGGAAATCAAACAAATTTCCGGGAAGACGGTAATCAAACCGGTAGAAACTATAGAAATAATAAAGAAAAACGAAACACTGAAATTAACGGCACAAATAGACACTTCTAAAAAGAAATCAAAAATCAGAAAAAAACTGGCAGAGACAAAAGGACTTCTAACGGAAAAAAACTCTTACGATGAAGTAAATGAAACCGTAAAACTAAAATTTTCACTTAAAGGAAAACGAATAATAACTGTATTTGATTTAATCGATGGCGAAAATAAGGAATACGAAGTACTTCTTGGCCGAAGAGATTTAAGCGACTTTTTAATCGACCCAAGCTTGGTTACAAAAAAAACAAGCTTTATTCCAAAACCTATAATTAAAGAAGAAATAAAAGAAAACGAATACGAGAAATTGGACAACATACTTTTTGGAGCTGATACTAAAGCGAAAATCGTAAATTATGTTAAACCGATTAAAACGAAACTCCAAAAAAGAAAATACCTGGAAAACGAAAATTATATACCGAAGCTGAGATACAAAGACCTTAAATTCAACCCTGAAGAAGAAATGGAACAATTATCTCAACTCAGATTTGACGAAAGCATTCTTGGAAAAATATTTGAAGATAAAAGAAATGAAATAATATTAAAAATTGATTTAATAAAAAATATCGGAAAAGAAAATTTCTCAAAAATATCCGAAAAATTATACGGAAAACCATCAATCGAAGAAATAGAAGAAGCAAAAAAACTCCTTATTCAAACAAAATCTGAAAATTCAACGGAAGAAACTGATCTGATGTATTTTGAAGAAGCAAAGAAAATTCTTGAAAAAACACTAAAAATTTATTCACTGGAAAACTGGTCGATTTTGGGAAAAAGAAACATGATTTCATCTTGTTCAACTAAAAAAAACAAGATAATACTCCTTAAAAAGAATGCAATGTTTTCAAGATCAAAAATTGAAAAACTGATTACTCACGAAATCGAAACACACCTTCTCACAAACGAAAACGGGGCGACACAGGCTTACAATATCTTTAAATATGGGCTTAAAGATTATCTAAAAATCCAAGAAGGGCTTGCAATGTATAATATAGAAAAGAAACTTTGCATACCGTTTTCAACAAACAAAAAAATCGCATCTCTAATTGTTGCGATGAGTATGCCGGAAAAAACAATGTACGAAATAATGCAAATACTTCAAAACGAATACGGACTACAAAAAAGAGATGCTTTCGGAACAGCGCTTAAGGTTAAAAGAGGCGTGGGAGATGAAAACGCAAAGGGCTTATTCACAAAGGATTACTTATACTACAGCGGATATAAAGCTATAAAAGACTTTGAAAATAATGGTGGAAACATCGAAGATTTGTATATCGGTAAAGTAAATATTGAAGATTTGGAAAAAATAAAATCTCTTCCATTCATATTAAGCCCAAAATACTTACCGCAATTTTACTAAAAAATAAACATAGAGTCGCCGAAACTATAAAACCTATATTTGTTTTCGATGGCGATTTTATAAAGCTCCAAAAGTTTGGAAACGGGATTTTTTACGCCCTTATTCTCTAAAAAAGTTGCTACCAGCATAAGAAGTGTACTTTTCGGTAGGTGAAAGTTGGTGATAAGTCCGTCTACGACCTTAAATTTATAGTTACCGGGATAAATAAACAAATCCGTTTTAGAATATTTTTCAGAAAAACCATTATCGAAAGAACTTTCCAAAACGCGAACGGAAGTTGTACCAACGGCTATAATCCTTGAACTTGAACTACGTTTTAAATTTAAAACTTTAGCGCTTTCCGAGGGTAAAAAATACTCTTCAAAGTGCATCACATGATCTTTCAAATCTTCCACTTTTACAGGCAAAAAAGTACCTCTACCAACATTTAAAACAACATCAACAAATGATATTCCTTGTTTTTTCAAAGAATCAATTAATTCCGGAGTGAAATGCAGCCCCGCGGTTGGAGCCGCTACGGATTTACAATGATTGGGATCGCAAAAAACGGTTTGATAATTTTCAGCATACTTCTCGGCATTCTTTATATATGGCGGAAAAGGAATTTTCCCAATTTCATTCAATTTAGAAAACAAGTCACCTTTACAAGAAAAGTTTAATAGTCTGCTTCCGTCTTCAAAAACCTCTTGAACTACAAAAGAAATCTCATCATTTATTTCAAAAGTGTTTCCAACTTTGAAAAATTTTCCCGGCTTCACAAGTACTTTAAAAATATTTTCCTTTACTCGTTCCAAAAGAAAAACTTCAAGAATTTTTTCCTTAAATAAAAAATTTATACGTGCGGGAAACACTTTGCTTTTATTTAGAACCAAAGTATCTTTTTCGTTTAAATATTGCCCCAAATCCCTGAAATGTTTATGATAAATTGTACCATTTTTAGAATCATAAACGAACAATTTCGAGCTATCCCTCGGAATAGCGGGGGATTGGGCAATAAGTTCTTCGGGTAATATAAAACCAAAATCCGTCGTTTTCATAAACAAGTATTAATCTACACCCAAGTTGTAGGTGTACTTATGTTTGAATCGACGGATATTGTATCTGAAATTTTCTGAATTACAATCAAAGTCATATCATCAAGTTGAACATGACCCTTCATAAAAGTGGAAACATCCATAGCAATCTTATAATTCAAACCTTCGGCACTAAACTCGTTTGCATAAGTTTCCACGGCTTTAATAAGGCGATCCAAGCCATAAAGTTCCTCATTAATGTTTCTAGCCTCGGTAATTCCATCCGAATATAAAATTACAAAATCACCATCATCCAAAAAAATCTCTTTTTCTTTAATTAAAGCGGAATTATCGGGAACCATACCAAGAGCGACCCCACCGGAAACGATCGCTTCACATTTTCCTATCGCTCTTCTGAAAACAAGAACATGTTCATGACCGGCACCTACAAAAGTAAGTTTTTTCAAAGAAATATCCCAAGACAAAAGAACCATTGTCATGTACATGGCTTTTTTAACGTGTTTTTTGATGTGTTTGTTTGTATATCTGACAATATCAAAAGCATTTGCGAAGGTTTCGGCGAATACCGCAATTAAAGAATTCACCATAGTCATAATCAAGGCGGAAGCGATTCCATGGCCTGTTACATCCCCCACATAAATAAAAGCCTTGTCTTTAACGGTAATGATATTAAAACTATCTCCACCGATTTCGGAAGCCGGGCGATTTTTAGCAACAATCGAAAGTCCTTTAACGGAAGGGTTTTTTAAAGGCAAAATATCTCTTTGAATTTGAGAAGCAACGGATAGTTCCTCAAGTATTCTTTGCCTGTCTTTAATATCAAAGGAAACTTTGGAAAGACTTTTAATAACTTGATTAAAAAAATATGCGATAATACCAATTTCATCTATTCTATCGGTATAAATGGCCTTAAACTGACTTCCGGTTAGCAAAGCTTGCATTTCGTTAACGAGGGATTTAAGTGGAAGAACGATATCCCTGTAATAAATCGCCACAAATAAAAACGAATAAAAAACGGCACAAACAAGCAAAACATAGTAAGGAACTTCTTTATTTCCGAAGAAAAACAAATACAAAGAAAACACAGATACGATTAAAGTAAGTAAAAAGAAGATAAAAATAAGTTTCCTAAGAATTGTTTTTTTGTAAAAAATCATTTTAAGAATTTAAAAACTCTTTAATTGTAGGGTAAGCGGGGATAATTTCAAAAATACCTATTGCCTCAAGAATATCCTTCACATTTTTCTGAACTCCGACCAAAATAAACTTCTTATCAACGGATAAAAGAAAACCATTAACCTGCATTAAATAACCGATGGCCTCACTATTGATATAAGTTAAATCGGTAAAATCAAATACAACACTTTTTCCCTTAAACTCATTAATAAGATCATTGATCTCATGCTTTTTTTCAGAAAGAGCAAGTTTGTCCATATCTCCGGAAAAATCAAAAATCAAAACATTTTCTTTGGTTTTTGATTTGAACTTAAAATTTGATTTAAACATATTTTATTTGTTAATAAATTGATTAATTTCCTCAACTTCATCGAAATCATCGGCTAAAGTATAAAGAAAACGGAATTTCTTCAAAGTGATTTTATCCAACAATGAATAATCGGTAAAATTCAAAGAGACCTTAAAATCTTGAATTTTTTGTGTAACGATTTCAAATAGGCGTTTTTTAAGTTCAAAATAAACCTTTTTATCGGCACTATGAATGGAAATTTTCATTGCTTTTGCAATTTTCACATTATTTGATAAAAGAAGATCAATAAGTACGGGAATTGAATCAAAATAACCCATTTTTGAAAGAGCGAGGGCCGATTCCATCTTAATTCGAAGATTATCGCTATACAGATTTGAAAGTAAAAATTTTCGTTTGTGTTTTAATTTTAATTCTCCAATGGCGAAAATTCCCGATACAACTTTTTCTTTTTGTTTACTGTAAATAAAATTATCAATTTTAGAGAGAACCGCTTTTAGCTTTTTCTTTTGTTTACCCAAAGCGATAGCGGCACTAATTTGATCATCGGGATTTCCGGATTTGAAAAAAGGACTAAGGACAGACTCGATATCAGTGTGTCTTAAATTTCCAAAACTCAAAAGAGCTTCTCTCTTTAAATCGGAATTATTACTTCTAAGAATTCCCATCAAAAACTCCAAAGTGGAAAGACCGCTTAATTTGGTTAACAGATTTAAAATTTTAATGCGCAAAAAATTACTTTTCTCTGTATTAAATACAGATTTCAAACTTTCAATAATTTCGAGTCTCAAAAATAGATATTTTTGATGAAAAAATTTAAAATCATCAAAAACATCATTTAATGCATTCGCAGCGGCTATACGTATTGAAAGCCTATCGTCATTTAAATTTCTTAAAATGAATCTAATAACTCGAATCTGTCCGCTTCTACCAAGTACTTCGAGTATTTTAATTTTCACCGAAATTTTTTCATTTTTATTATTGAGCAGAGAAATAAGTAAACTCAAATAACTCTTTCCTCCTTTTTGTGAAAGAATCTCAATCGCTTCTTTACGTTCTTCTATAGTACGTCCTTCCTTCAACTCATGAAGGGCTGTATCAAAATAAGAGCTTTGTTGAGAAAAAAGAACTCTTATGAAATATAAAGAAAGAACAATAATTCCAAAACTTAAAATGTAAGAAAAGTTTTCTGGCGAAAAATACTGAATTGCAAAAATGAAAAAAGTCCCAAGAAGTGCTCCAAGTGGACGAATAACACCTTCCAAAAAATGCCTCAAATATTCTCTGATATTTTCTTTAATTGCATAAAAAGAACAATGATAAGCGTTATTTAATACCACAGTACTCAGCATGAAATTGTTTTTAACGAACAAAACGGGATAAAATCCGTTATTAAAAAGATAAAAAACAAAGCTTAAAAAAAGCACAATAGGATGAATTATCATACTTCCGATTATTCCAAGACTTGAAATGAGTTTCGAAGCCAAAAGAAGCTGGCATACCAAAGCCGACACATTAAATAAAACAAAAAGAGCTCCAAGATCATGGATAAAAGCATGCTCAAAACCGCTACCGCTATCGATAATTGTTCCAGAAACATTGGCAAACACTCCGCTAACATATTGAAATTCAACCAAATTAAAAATAAACCATTGTAAAAGAACAATTGCAATAAGGCCTTTTACAAAACTTTTTCGATTATTCTGAAAAATCTCTTCTTTCAAAAAATGTTCAAACATAACTTTATTTTCGCTTCGTTCTGTCCCTTTAATAACTTTTAAATGTGAAAAAGGCTCAAAATAAAGCAAAAGGGGAACCATTAAAACAAGAAATATTACTGCAAAATATAAAAAAACATTTGTACCGAAAAAACTGGATAAATAAAATAATATAAAACCGGCAAGTATGGAGCCGAGAGTTTCGGAAGATTCGGTAAGAGGAAACACCTTTTGACCTTCAGAAGGTGTAAACATCCCTTCAATTTGAGCATTAAGAAAAACCTTAAGCTGAATTAAAAAAACTGATTCTATAATAATCAATAAAAATAAAAATAATTTTTTATCAATATGAAAAACATTGGTAGTAAATAAAAGGGAAATACCGGAAATAAAAATAATAAATAGAAGTATTTTCTGATGACTGAATCGGGATAAAAATTCCGAATATAAAAGAGAGGCAACAACAGTGAAAAGGGAATTAATAACGAATAAAAATGGTAACTTTGAAATACCAAACTCTTCAACAAAGATTGTCACAATAAGAGTCCAAGCTATAACAAAAACCGCCCGATATAAAAATCTAAGAAAAAAAGTCGAAACAACTCCTTTAATTTTAAAATATTCGATATTTAGAACCCTCCCGATAATATTTGTTTTTGTTGCGTCCACTTGTTTTGTTTTTATTATGTAATTATACAACAAATTACACCCAAAAACAAGCTTAAGAGAAAGCCGAAAACAAGGAAAAAGAATAAAATTGGCAAGTAATTTAAAGGAAGTGGCAAAATTTTTTACAAAATCCGGTGCAGCCAAGGCTACGGCCCTAATATCTCTAACTTCGTTTTTGAGTTATGTAATAGGGTTTTTAAGAGATAAAATCTTGGCCTATTTTTTTGGAACAAGCATACAAACAGATATATATAACGCTGCTTTTGTAATTCCCGATGCGGTTTTCAATATGTTTATCGCTTCCGCTCTAACAGCTGCATTTTTACCGGTTTTTACGGAATATTTAAAAAAAGACAAAGAAGAAGCATTCAAAATCGCAAACACAATGCTAACCGTTTCAACTTTATTTGTAGCATTCGTAAGTGCAATTTTATTTTTCTTTATGGACAGCCTAACTCCAATAATTTTTTCATCAGACAATATGGACGCGGCAACCCTTCAAAATATCTCTACGATGACAAAACTTCTACTTCCGCTTCCGCTGATTTTTGCAATTTCAAACACTCTGGGAAATATTTTAATGAGCTATAAGCATTTCTTTTCTTACTCAATCTCCCCGATTTTATACAATATCGGTATCATCGCAGGAATTTTAATATTTCATAAAGAATATGGAATTTACTCAGCGGCAACGGGAGCGGTTATGGGAGCGATTTTTCATTGTTTAATTCGTATTGTGGATATGTTCCACACAGAATTTAGGCCGATGAAATCTTTAAATGTCCGATTAAAAGGATTCAAAGAAATAATTTTACTAATGATACCAAGGTCTTTAAGCCTGATCGCAAGTTCAATAAATACTGTAATTTACGCATCTGTAGGCACAAAAATACTAATTGGAAGTTTTGCGGCTTATAATTTTGCGAGAAATATACAAAGTTTCGCCGTAAGCCTATTTGGGATAGCTTTTTCAACGGCAATTTTCCCGTTTCTTACAGCATCACTAAGCGAAAATGACAAAGATTCTTTTACAAAAGACATTCAAAAAACAATCCAAAGAATTTTGTTTTTCACCGTACCATCAATGACCGGAATGATGATTCTGGCTCCTGAAATAATATCACTTCTGCTGGGCGGTGGAGAGTTTGATAAAAATTCAATAAATCTGACATCGGGAATACTATTTTTCTTTGCAATTTCCATACCTTTCGAAAGCCTTACGCACATTCTCACAAGAAGTTTTTACGCCTTGAAAAACACACTTACACCGATGTTTATCAACATAATTTCAATAATAATAAACATAATCATTACGCTTAAAATAGCCACAAAATACGGAGTAAACTGGTTCTCCTTGGGCTTTGCAATTTCGTTTATTGTACAAGTTATTCTCTTGGCATTCTTTCTCAAATCTCATCTCACAAACTTCGATTCAAAAAAATTCATAAAATATTTTATAAAACTTATCTCAACAGCGCTTCTTATGTCTTTATCGATTTACGCGATAAAAAGCCTAAATTTTAATATCGACAAAACACTTAAAATATTAATTGAACTACTAACAGGTGCCACAAGTTTCTTTATATTCGCATATATTATGAAAATGGAAGAACTAAAAAGCATGAACATAATAATTTCAAAAATTCTTAAAAAATGAAAAAAATACTAATACTGACACTAATTGTTTTTATATTTTCTTCATGCGGAAAAATTGAGGAAGTGAAAAACAAAATCGAAGTAAAAAAAACCGAAATTCAAAATGAAAAAGTAATCGAAAATATTTTGAAAGATGAAAACACTCAAATGTTTTCAAATGAATCAAAAGAAAAAATTACAGAGACCAAAATATCAAAAATTCCGGAAAAAGCCTTGATAGAAGCCGATTTCATTTGCCAAGCCCCACTCCAAACAGAAGCGAATTGGGTTTTTCATGAGGAAAGCTGCGAAGAAGCCGCATTACTTCAAACATACAACTACGAAAAAAACATAGAAATGACAAAATCAGAGGCAAATACGGAAATACTTGAAATGATAAAGTGGCAAAACGAAAATTTTGAAGGACACCACGATATTTACGCAGACAAAATCAAAGAAATGGCAATCAACTTTTACGGCCTTAATTCCGAAGAAATTAAAATTGTTTACGACGCAAAAATAAGCGATATAAAAGAAATAATTGCAAGGGGACACCCTGTAATTGCTCCCGTGACGTCAAAATATCTAAAAAACCCTTATTATCCGCATCCCGGCTACCACATGCTTCAAGTAATAGGTTATGACGAAACAAACATAATCACAAACGACAACGGCACAAGAAAAGGTGAAAAATACCCATACAAAACGGAAATATTCGAAGAAGCGCTTATTGATGCCGGTGCCGATATTTTATACTTGGACATAAAAAAGGCCCCCTAAAAGGAGACCTTTGAAAAATATTTCTAAATTGAGAAGACAACAAATTGTGTAATCTCTGCATTTTTATCTTTCAATAAATCTGAGATTTTCAAATCCGGATTTTTCACAAATTGTTGTGAGAGGAAAGCGTTTTCTTCTCTGAATTTTTTCTCTTTTCCAGAAAGAATTTTTTCAATTATTTCCTCGTTTTTACCTTCATTTTTAAGCTGCTCCGTCCAGATTTCTCTTTCTTTTGCTACAATAGCATTATCAACTTCAGATGGGCTTAAATACTTGGGATTCGTAGCACTCGCATGCATAGCCAAATCTTTAGCAAGATCAATATCACCGCCCTTAAGAGCCACAATAGCTCCTATTTTATCATTGCCGTGAACATAAAAACCCAAAACATCTGAGGAAAGTAAAGCAACCTTTCCCAATTTTACATTTTCACCCATTTTAAGTTGTGCATCTTTCACTTCTTGTACTTCTTCGTTTTCACTGGAAAGTTCACCATTAAAAGCTTTTGAAACCAGAAGATCGGCCAATGATTTAAATTCATCACCTCTGGAAACAAAATCCGTTTCACAAAGAAGAGCCACAAGAGCACCTTTATTTCCATCGACTTTTACACGAACACAACCATTACTGGTTGTTCTTTCAGCCCTTTCAGCGGCTTTAGACTCTCCCTTTTTTCTTAGATTTTCAATAGCCAAACTCATATCTCCATTGGCATCCTCAAGAGCTTTTTTACAAGCGGTCATCGATACTCCCGTCTGATCTCTCAATTTCTTGATATCTTCTATACTTACTGACATAAATATCTGATTAAAAAAATAATTTATTCTTTTGAAACCCAATTTTCACTGGGGTCTTTACCCGTAAGTGTTCTATAAAGGAAAAATTCAGGTATTTTATTGGCAATTTGACCAACTCCGGGCAAAATCAAAAAAGTATCGGTAACTAAAGCCAAAATCCCTATAATATGATACAAAACTATTATAAAAAACAAAACGAGTCCAAGAACATAACTGACTAATATAACAAACAAAGACAAAAAAATTAAAACAAAAAGCACAAGCCCTTGTCTTAGATGAAATCGAATGGAAGCGGTGTCTGCGAATTTTACCGAAGCAAGAACGCAAAAAACCAGATTTGCAAAAGGCAAATAGCACAAAACCGACCATAATTTTACTTTGGATGAAATCAAAGTATTGTTTTCTTCCATTATTTTAAAATTAGACTACGGCGTCCTCGATTCTTCCGAAAAGATAGGACAATGATTTTACGGCATCATCGTTTGCCGGAATTGGATATGCAATTTTTGTCGGATCGGCGTTTGTATGTACAAAAGCGACTACCGGGAGATTAACAGTATTGGCTTCTTTTACAGCAATCGCATCCCGTACGACATCAACCACGAAAACCACATCCGGTTTATCTTTCATATTTTGAACACCACCCAATGAAAGTTGAAGCTTTAAAAGTTCTTTTTTCATTTTTGAAGCTTCTTTTTTTGTATATTTTTCAAAATCGCCGTTTTGTTCTTGTTCTTTTAGATTCGATAAATATCTAACTCTGGTCTTAATCGTATCAAAATTTGTAAGAAGTCCGGGAATCCATTTTGAATCAACATAAGGCATATTAAGTTTACCTGCGATATTCTTAATATATTTTACAGATTGAGGTTTTGTGCTTACAAAAAGTATGGTTTTCCCTTCAGAAATGGATTTAGCTAAGAAATCGATAGCATTATTTAAAAGTTCAAATGTTTTTTCCAGGTTGATTACATGTAATCCGTTTTTCTCTCCGCAGATATATTTTTTCATTAGTGGATTCCACTTTTGCGTCCTATGTCCGACATGAACAGCATTTTCAAACATTTCCTTGTAAACTTGTTTTGACATAAAATAATTTATTTATTGCTAAAAATTTCGAGCTGTAATCTAATGTAATTAAAGCTAAAATGCAAGAAAAAAATGATTTTGAATTATAACTTTTGACTAAAAAGTAAAAAATTGATATAATATAACAATAAAACAAAAATATATGGAACTCGAAAAAGAAA
>CAYODN010000012.1:0-1403 GCA_964402735.1 uncultured Candidatus Peribacteria bacterium
TTAAAGCTTCTTTCATTTTTTCAGCAATTCGTTGAATTACCGGTATCGAAACGGAATTTCCGAATTGTTTATATAAATGTGAGTCGGCAATATCGGGTAGTTTAAAGTTTTTGGGAAATCCTTGAAAATTTGCGCATTCCCTTGGGGTTAATTTTCTTATTCCTTTTCCGTTTAAGATAAGTGGCACATTATGTCCTCCCATTCCCATGTTTGCTGTTAGTGTCGGGCAAACGTTATTTTTGTTTTCTCTGACATATTTTCTTCGCCATTGATAAACCGTATCTTGTTTTTTTACTTCTTCTTTTAGTTTTTTATATAGTGGTTTTGAGTTGTAGTAATATTTGTCGGCAACTTCGTTTTTTTCAAGGCAATTATGTATCGTTTTTGTGAGAGGTGTTTTTTCCGGAAAAGAAAACTTTTCATAGGCTTTATCGTCTAAAAATCCTACTATATAAATTCTTTCTCTGTTTTGGGGTAGGTTTCCGTATTCCATTGAATTCAAAACTTTGAATTTTACAAAATATCCAAGGTCTTTTTCAAGTTTTTCAATGATTACTTTCATTGTGTTTCCTTTGTCGTGTGTTTTAAGATTTTTTACGTTTTCGAGAAGGAATGCCTTGGGTTTTTTCGCTTCAAGTATTCGAACAATGTCAAAAAACAGATTTCCTCTTGCTTTTTCGTCCTTAAAACCTTGTTTGTATCCTGCAATGGAGAATGGTTGACATGGAAATCCACCGCATAAAATATCAAAATCCGGAATTTTAGAAGTGGGGATTTTTCTTATGTCTCCGAGTGTCATTTCTTTGTCGGTTTCAAACGGGTTAGCAAAATTCAGATCAAAAGTTTTTTTTGCATTTTCATCAAAATCATTTGAAAAAACGCAGTTGAAACCTGCATTTTCAAAACCGATTTTAATACCTCCTATTCCTGCAAATAAATCTATGAATTTCATTGTTTGCTTTTGTTCTTTTAAATTTGTTACCTCAAATTTATCATACTTAAATTTAAATATTTTTGAATCAAAAATTATTCAAACCAATTTTTGTTGTTTTGATGGAAATTACTTTGTGTCTTTTTTAGCCACTTTTTGTGCTCTAAACTTGGAATGTTTAGTTGTTAATTGTGTTGTTGTTTTGTTAACAACACAAAGAGTTGATAGGCTACCAGTGAATAATCCACTTTTTGAAAACGAAGTTCCAGGCCTCAGAGCCGAAAAATATTGCCAGGATGATCAGAACGGGGATAAGTATTCCGGCAAGAATTAAAAGAAATAAACGTACAAAAAATAAGGGTTTCGGATATTCGTATTTGCCTTGTCCCAAACCGTCGACCGGTGGTTCTGTGAGAAATAGATATTCGTCCCAGAAGTAATCGAAACCTTCAAAATATCCAAATTCTTTAAG
>CAYODN010000012.1:1413-17628 GCA_964402735.1 uncultured Candidatus Peribacteria bacterium
TTTCTTTTGCTTCTTGTTTGAGTAAATCGATTTTTTCGACACCTAATTTCTCCCGTTCTTCGTTCAATAAATCAATAATTCTAGAGTAAAGATTGATTGCTTCTTCATCATCGGTTCGGTCTTGTTGATAGAAAATTTCTAGTTTTTCAGCTAGTTTTTTTAAATTATTTTTAAATTCTTCCATAGGTTTTTTTTAGAAAAAAATGGGGTGGCAATTTTGCCACCCCATTTCGGTTTAAATCAATGGTGCTCTTTCTTCGAATTTTTTCACTTCGGATTCTTCCATTTCTACGTCTTCGATGATGTGTTTTCGGCCTTCAACCATCGCTTCGAGATCGGCTTTGTGTCTCTTTCGGTAGGTTTCTCCCGCCGGGATCAGCTTACCAATGATTACGTTTTCTTTGAGTCCTTCCAACTTATCGATTTTGTTTGTTGTGGATGCTTCGACAAGTACACGGATTGTTTCCTGGAAGGATGCGGCTGAAAGCCATGAATTCGTGCTTAAAGAGATTCTGGAAAGTCCGAGTAGAAGTCGTTCTCCCGTTGCCACCGCTTTTCCTTCATTTTTCAGCCTTTCGTTTGCGTTGTTGTAAGTAATTACATCAATGATTTCGCCCGGCAAGTAATCGCTATCTCCGCCATCTATGATTCTCACTTTTGAAAGCATTTGTTTTGCAATGATTTCAACGTGTTTGTCGTTGATGGACTGACCTTGCGATTCGTAAATCTTCTGTACTTCGTTTACAAGGTATTTTCCAACCGCGTATATACCGTTGTGATACATTAATTGTTTTAGATCCATATGGCCGTTTGTGAGAGGCTGACCTTTGATCACCATTTCGCCGCTCTTTACGATTATCGTTCTGCCAACCGGAATTTGATATGTTTTTGTGACAGGTCCCGTGGATCTCACCAAAACATATCCGGCAGTGATTTCCTTTACTTTACCTTCAGTGATTGCCTTTATCGCCGTTTTTTGTTCGTCGGATCTGGCAAGTGTCATTTTGGGCTTAATCACTGCACCTTCTTTGACGACCGGCAACATATCTCCGACAAGTTCGTATTTTGTTTCAACCGCTTCAAGTGAAGTGATTTCGATTTCGTTTATCTTGGATTTTTGCCTTACTTTCACTTTTCCTTCGATTTCAGCGATGAGTGCGGGGCTTTTTGGTGTTCGAGCCTCGAAGAGCTCTTCCACACGTGTAAGACCTTGCGTGATATCTCCACCTTCCTGAGCAACACCTCCCGAGTGGAAGGTTCTCATGGTAAGCTGAGTACCCGGCTCACCGATGGACTGTGCGGCGATAATTCCCACCGCAACACCGAGATTTACCGGCTTATTTGTGCCGAGATCCTTTCCATAACAAGTGGCGCAAATTCCGTTTTCAGTGTGGCAGGTCATCACGGATCTGAGTTTTACCTCCTGCACTCCGTGTTCGTTGAACATTTTAATCGTTTCTTTCTCGATGATGTTTCCGGCTTTTTCAAGGATTTCGCCTGTTTTCGGATCAGCTACATCTTCACCGAGTGTTCGTCCGTAAATTTTTGTTTCGAATTTATCGTTTCCGGTATCGGCATCCTTTTTTGAAACGGTATGAAGCTCTGTGGAGCCACAATCAAGCTCTTTGATAACAAGATCCTGACAAGCGTCCACAAGTCTTCTTGTAAGATAACCGGCTTCGGCTGTATTTAGAGCGGTATCCGATTTACCTTTTCGTCCTCCGTGAGTAGCCGTAAAGTATTCCAAAATTGTGAATCCCTCTTTGAGGTTCGATTTAATCGGAAGCTCAATGGTTTTACCTGCCGGATTGGCTACAAGTCCTTTCATACCTGCAAGCTGTGTAACTTGTCCCCAGTTTCCTCTGGCTCCGGAATCCACAAGGTAATAAATATTATTATCTTCTTCGATACAGTTGATCATCATATTTGTGATATCCGTTTTTGCGGCGGACCAAACTTTGATTGTATGAAGGTATCGTTCATCGTCCGTGATAAGGCCTTTCCAGTATTGATTGTTTATTTGACTGATCAATTCGGAAGCCTCATCGATTTTTTCTTTTTTGGCCTTTGGAATAATCATATCCGCTTGTGAAATCGAGAGTCCCGATTGCGTGGCGAACTTGTATCCCATTGCTTTTAAATTATCCGAAAGAATCGCTGTGGCCTTTTCTCCAAAGTGCTTGAAACAGTCGCTTACAAGGGATGTGATGTCCTTTTTCTTCATTATTTGATTGTAGAACTTCATTCCTTGCGGAAGCGCGTTGTTGAAAATGATTCTTCCGATTGTTGTTTCAAGGATTTCTCCGTTTAATCTGTATTTGATCGGGGATTGAAGATGAACGTGTCCGGATTGATATGCGAACATAGCTTCTTCTTTTGTGGCAAAAGCCATTCCTTCACCCTTCAAGCCTTTTGTGAGTTTTGTGAGATAGTAACATCCCAAAACGATATCTTGTGTAGGAGTGATGATAGGAGTGCCTGTGGAAGGCTTAAGCATATTTTTTGCGGAAAGCATGATTTCTCTCGCTTCTTTTTGTGCCGAATCCGAAAGCGGAACGTGAATAGCCATTTGATCTCCATCAAAGTCCGCGTTGTATGCCGTACAAACGAGTGGGTGAATTTGAATGGCTTTTCCTTCGATAAGAATCGGTTGGAAGGCCTGAATACCCAATCTGTGAAGAGTAGGAGCACGATTTAGAAGAACATGATATTTGTTTGTGATTTCCTCGAGAATATCCCAAACTTCTTTTCTTGATGTTTGGATGAGTTTTTCAGCCATTTTTATATTGTGTGCAAAACCGTCTCTGATCAGTCGTCCAATAATAAAGGGCTTGAAAAGTTCAACAGCCATAAGTTTCGGAATACCGCATTGGTTGAGCTTTAATTTTGGTCCTACAACGATAACCGAACGACCCGAGTAATCAACACGTTTACCGAGAAGGTTTTGTCTGAATCGTCCTTGCTTTCCTTTAAGCATATCGGAAAGTGAGCGGAGTTTTCGTTTTTCTCCCGCATTGAAAGCTGTTCGGCCTTGTCTTGTGGAATTGTTTAAAAGTGTATCCACGGCTTCCTGAAGCATTCTTTTTTCGTTTCGGCAGATTACTTCCGGTGCTCCGATGGACATAAGTCTTTTAAGACGATTGTTTCTGTTGATAACCCTTCTGTAAAGATCGTTTAGATCCGAAGCGGCGAATCTTCCTCCATCGAGCTGAACCATTGGGCGAAGATCGGGAGGAATAACGGGAAGTACGGTCATAATGAACCATTCCGGTTTGATGCCCGCTTTAAGAAGGTGACCGATGAGTTTTATTCTTTTGATGATTTTTTTGTGCTTTTGGCCGTTTGCCTTTTTTGCTTTTTCTTTGAGCTCTTCGATGAGCTTTTCAAGATCGATGTTTGCGATGATTTCTCTCACCGTTTCCGCACCCGTGCCGGCTTTGAAAATGTGACCGAATTTCATCGAAATATCCCTGTATTCAAGTTCACTGTAAATTTGGCCCACTTTGAGTTTTTCAAGGGCGTCTTTTGTGGATGAATGATTGAATTCGAGGTCTTCGATTTTCTTTGCGAATTCGTTTTCAAGCGCTATCTCTTCCTCTTTTCTGGCCATTGCGTTCTCCACGTTTTCAGTATCGAGAAGACGTCTTTTGAATTCTTCCTGGAATTGTTTTTTTACATTTTTGTATTCGCCGTGAAGTGATTTCAGAGCCTCTTCTTTTTCCGCTTGGTCTACGTGTGAAACGATGTATGAAGCGAAGTAAACGACTTGTTCAAGCGCTTTGATAGGCAAATCGAGAAGAAGACCGATACGGCTAGGCGTGGAACGAAGGTACCAGATGTGGGCTACCGGAACGGCCAATTTGATGTGGCCCATTCTTTCTCTTCTTACCTGCGAACGTGTGACTTCAACGCCGCACTTTTCACAAACAACACCTTTGTATCTGATTCTTTTGTACTTTCCGCAATAACATTCCCAGTTTTTTGTGGGGCCGAAAATTTTCTCGCAGAAAAGTCCGTCTCTTTCAGGTTTTTGTGTTCGGTAATTGATTGTTTCAGGTTTCTTAACTTCACCATGCGACCAGTCCAGTATTTCCTCCGGAGAGGCTACAGACACTCCAATAGAGTTGAAAATTTGCTCTTGTTGTGTGTCTTTCGGATTTTGATTATGCATATTTGAATGGTTTTATAAATTAACGATTTATTAGAGTCCGAGATCTTTATCTACGAGACTTTGACTTTCGCTTGGTTCCTCCTGTATTTCCGGTTTTGTTTCGGATTTTACTTCTTTTGCAACTTCGGGCTTCTGCGTTTTCGCCTCGAAGGATTCTTCTTCGGCGTAGAAGGGAGGTTCCGAGCTTGTTTCAGGTAGATAGTCTTCTTCGGTGCCTTTCTTTTCGAGCATAACCATATCCTGCACTACGATTTCGGTTTTGAATTTTCTTTGGCCGTCTTTATCCCAATTTCTTGTCTTCAAGTAGCCTTCGATATAAACGAGCCGACCTTTTTTAAGATGTGTGCTGCAGATTTCCGCAAGGCGAGCCCATGCAACACATTCGTGGAATTCGGCTGAGTTCTTTTTTTCTCCATCTTTTGTTATCCATTCGCGGTTTGTTGCGATTCCAAATGTTGTAACCGTTTGGCCGTTTGGGGTGGATCTCATTTCAGGGTCTCTTGTGAGGTTTCCGATGATTATTACTTTATTTATTGATCTCATTTGAGTTGTTGGTTAGTTGGATATTTGTCTTTTACTCGAGAGGTTCTTCCTCTTCTTTGATTGGAAGAAGATCCTCTTCAATTGTTTCTGTGCTTTCCTCTACGAGCTTTTCCTCAACTTCGAGATTTATCGGAGTTTCGTTTTCAAAAGACTCTTCGAGAACTTCATCCTTTTCCATCTCATCGCCGAGCTTTTCGATCTGCATAAGTTTTACCGAAAGACCAAGTGATTGAAGCTCTTTAACGAGAACGTTGAATGATTGAGGTACTCTCGGGCGTTTGATTCCTTCACCTTTAACGATTGATTCGTAGGCTTTTGAACGTCCGTAAGTATCATCGGATTTGATTGTGAGCATTTCCTGAAGAGTATGAGCGGCACCATATGCCTCAAGCGCCCACACCTCCATTTCTCCAAATCTCTGTCCTCCGTGTTGGGCTTTACCTCCGAGTGGCTGTTGAGTGACAAGAGAGTATGGACCAACCGACCTGGCGTGGATTTTATCTTCAACCAAGTGGCTTAATTTAAGCATGTATGTTGTACCAACGGTGACAGGTCTATCGAATGCTTCTCCGGTTTTTCCGTTGTATAGAGTGGATTTTCCGTTTGTGGGAAGACCCTCCTCTTTGAGTGCGTTTTCAATTTGTTCCGTTGTGATACCGTTTAATGGGGGAGTTGCTATCGTTATTCCTTTCTTTGAAGCGGCCCATCCAAGGTGAGTTTCAAGAATTTGTCCGATGTTCATACGAGAAATTACACCGAGCGGATTTAAAACGATATCCACAGGGGTGCCATCCGGTAGGAAAGGCATGTCTTCGCGTGGAACAACGATTGATACGATACCTTTGTTTCCGTGACGACCGGCCATTTTATCACCGACTTGGATCTTTCTGGTTTGAGCTACGTTTACTTTGATTTGTTTCAAAATACCCGTGGGGAGCTCATCGCCGGCTTCTTTTGTAAAGATTTGAACGCCGATGACTTTTCCTCCTTCACCTCCCGGAAGTCTGAGTGATGAGTCTTTCACATCTCTCGCTTTTTCGCCGAAAATCGCTCTAAGAAGGCGTTCTTCAGCTGTGAGTTCCGTTTCTCCTTTTGGCGTGATTTTTCCAACAAGGATATCTCCATCGTGAACGGTGGCTCCGATTCTTACGATACCGTCGGCATCGAGATCTTTGAGTTTTGCTTCGGATACGTTCGGAATATCTTTTGTGATTACTTCGGGGCCGAGTTTTGTTTCTCTTACATCAAGTGTGAATGTTTCAATATGAATTGAGTCGTAAATACCTTTTCTTACGATATTGTCCGAAAGAACGATGGCATCCTCGTAGTTGTAGCCTTCCCAAGCCATATATGCCACTGTGATGTTTTTTCCGAGAGCAAGCTCTCCATTCTCCGTGGCCGGGCCATCTGCGATAAGAGTGCCTTTAACGACTTTATCGCCTTTTTTAACTCTAACTCTTTGATGAATACAAGTGCCTTGATTCGATCTTTCGTAAGTTGTGATTTTGTAATTGATTTTTCTTCCGTTGTCGTAAATAACCGTAACAAGCTCGGCATCAACATAGGAAACCGTGCCCGGGCCCGCGGCAAGAATAACTTGTCCGGAAGATTTTGCGGCGATTTCTTCAATACCGGTTCCCACCACCGGAGCGTCCGGGTTGAGAAGTGAAACGGCTTGTCTCTGCATGTTTGTACCCATGGATGCACGAGTGTTATCGTCGTGCTCTACGAATGGGATTAAAGCCGTAGTGATTGAAAGAATTTGCTTTGGCGAAACGTCGATGTGTGTAAGATCGTTTACGTGTGCGAGGTAAGGTTCGCCGGTTTTTCGTGTTGAAATTCGTTTTTCGATAAATTGACCAACATCGTCGATTTTTGAATTTGCCTGAGCGATGATGAAATCGTGCTCTTCGTCGGCATCGTAATATTCGATTTTATCCGTTAAGTAACATCGTACTTTGATTTCGTTCAGGTCTTTGACTTTAACGAGTTCTTGCGCCGCTTTTTCATCTATTGTGTCGCCGGCTTCGATTATTATTTTTCCTTTTGCGCTTTCTATCGTTTCTCTTGAAATGTGGCCCACGCCGTCTTTTCCGTTGTTTTTAACGGTGTGTGCGAGTGTTCTGAACGGAGTTTCGATAAATCCGTATTCGTTTATTTTTGCGTAAGCGGCAAGGTGGATAACAAGACCGATATTCGGACCTTCGGGAGTTGCAACCGGACAGATTCTTCCGTAATGAGATTCGTGTACATCACGTACATCGAAGGATGCTCTTTCTCGAGATAAACCTCCCGGACCCGTTGCGGAAAGTCTTCGTTTGTGCTCGAGCTCTGCGAGCGGATTTGTTTGATCCATGAATTGCGAAAGCTGTGAGCTTGCGAAGAATTCTCTAAGCGCTGCAGTGATTGGGCGAGAGTTTATCAGTTGTGTCGGTGTAACCGTTTCAAGATCCATAACCGTCATTCTATCTTTTGCGATACGGTCCGTTCTAAGAAGACCCACTCTGAATTTGTTTTGAACGAGTTCTCCAACAGCTCGAACTCTTCTGTTTGCCAAGTGATCGATATCATCAGGGCGTTCGAGACCGCTATTCATCTTAAGCAAGTGCTTGATGATTGTGGTGAGGTCGTTTACTTGAAGTGTGTGGTATTTCTTTTTGTTCGGTGTGTCTAGCTTGAATTTTTTATTTAGTTTGTATCTTGCAACCGGTCCCATGTCGTATTTTCTGTAATCGAAGAACATTCCGTCGATAAGTTGTTTTGCGTTTTCAGGAGTGGCCAAGTCGCCGGGGCGGATTTTCTTGTAGATTTGTTGGTATGCTTCGCCGACGGTTTTTGCGTTGTCCTTTTCAAGTGTGTTTAAAATGTAGTCGTGTTCGATATCGAGAATTTCGTTTTTGAAAAGGTCGATGATGTCTTTATCTTCGGGAAAACCGAAAACTCTAAGTAGGGAAGTGAGCGGGATTTTTCTCTTTCTATCGATTTTTACGTTGATGATTCCTTTTTTGTCGGTTTCTATTTCAAGCCATGCGCCTCTTTTTGGGATGATTTTTGCGCAGTACATTCCTCTTGCGGCCGGGTTTTCGGAGAAAAACACACCGGGAGCCCTAACGATTTGGCTTACCACCACTCTTTCGATTCCGTTTACGATGAATGTGCCTTTTTCCGTCATAAGCGGGATGTTTCCGAGGAATACATCCTGCTCTTTGATTTCTCCGGTGCCCTTATTGATGAGCTGAACGTGTACTTTTAGAGGCGCTTCGTATGTGATGTTTTTTCTTCTTGAAACTTCGGCATCGTATTTCGGCTCTTCAACAGAATGATCTAGAAAGTGGAGCTCGAGCTTTTTTCCCGAGAAATCAACGATTGGGGAAATTTCATCGAGAAGTTCTCTGATACCTTCCGTGATAAACTGCTCGTAGGAATCAAGCTGAACCTCTATAAGCTCGGGAATCTGAACTTTTTTATCGATTTGTTTTGTAAGGTAGGTTCTTTTTGAATTTAGAACGATTGAATTTTCTCTTTTAATGCTTTCGATTTTTTTCGGGATTTCTTTAAGCACTTTTTCTTTTTTCGGGGCTTTTTTAGCCGGTTTTTCGATTTTCGCTTCCGGCTTTTTCGTAATTTTTTCTTCTTTTTTCGGGATAAGAATCGTGGGCTTTTTTAAAACCTTCTTCTCGGGAGCTTTTGCTTCCGTTTTGGGCGCAGCTTTTTTGGGAAGAGCCTTAAGGTTTTTAAGTGCGATTTTCGGTGACGCTTTCTTGGCAACTTTTAAAGGTTTTTTTGCCGGAGCGGCCTTTTTTATCGGTTTTGAAACTTTTTTTGAAGCAGACTTTGCCGGAGAATTTTTGGCTTTTGTCTTTGTGTTTGCCTTGAT
This sequence comes from uncultured Candidatus Peribacteria bacterium, assembly GCA_964402735.1. Classification (GTDB taxonomy): domain Bacteria; phylum Patescibacteriota; class Gracilibacteria; order UBA1369; family LOWO2-01-FULL-3; genus JAVEWJ01. The sequence goes on from CAYODN010000012.1 coordinate 10,005, forward strand.
GTTTTTTGTTTTAGAAGCAGGTTTAAGCTTCTTTTTTTCGACTTTTTTAGCCATAAAAGAAAATGGTCAAGGAATTTTAATTGTAGCTTAAGCAAGCGATTTCTCGCTTAAACGCCATAGTCCTCAACTCTTCGCGATTTATGACATAGTTGTTTTAATTTTACTTGAAACGGGGAGTGTGTCAAATGATTTTTTTTGCGAGTAAAAGGGGCTTCTCTTTTTTGAATGAAGGTTTTTAAACTTTTGTGTGAGTTTTTAATTGTAAAAACCAATTATTTGCTGATCGCCTTAATGGGGGAGATTTTGCCGGCTTTCAGGGCGGGGTAATAGGCTGAGAGGAGAGCTATAAGGGTGCCGAAAATTATGACGGTGATGATTGTCTTTGGGCTTAAAAGAATGAAGGTGTCGGGGATTATGTCCAGATTCTCGAATCTTTGGGAGATGTAGGAGTTTGCGAGGATGGAAACGAAGCTTCCTAGAATTGTACCCAGGATAGAACCGAAAAAGCCTACGAGGCCGGCTTCAATCAAAATTAGGTGGCGGATGTGTGTTTTTCTTGCTCCGAGGGCTCTGTATAGGCCGAGTTCTTTGATGCGTTCCGCAATTTGGGCCAAGAATGTGGAAATAATCGCGAGGGAGGATGTGAGAAGGATTATAAGGCTTATTCCAGCTAATGCGTAGGTGAGATAATCGAATTTTGCGCTTACCTTCTTCATGTCTTCAAGAAGATATTTCGCCGAGAAGTTTAATTCTTGCACTTTTTCCGCAATTATCGGGGTATCTTCCGGTGAGGCTGCCATGAGGTGAACTTGAAGGAATTTGTCGGTTTTGTCGGTGGAATATTTTTGGTTTAAGTTGTGAAGAATTTTCGTGGGGATTGTGGCTCCTATAAGATTTACTCTGTCGGAAAAGCCGACAACTTTGAATTTGATTTGGTCCTTTTTCTCTTGAAGACCCGGAAAAAAGGTGGAGTAGCCCGGGTACATTGTGATTTCTTTTCCGACAAGGGAACTTTCCGAGACCGTGGGGAGGCCTTGTGGAACTGCAATTGTGAGGTTGTATATATCGAGAAGTTTGCCGGAAAGTATTGCGGGGTAGGGTTCTTCTTCTTTCTTCCAGGCGTCTTTGATTTCGATTTCGTCCAGAAGATAGCCTTCATCAAGCCCAAAAATCATTGCATCGGTGATGAGTGAAAATCCCATTATTTCCGTTTCCAGTGAGGTGATTGAGTTGAACTGGGTTTCCGGATAAGCCTCGAGAACGCCTTCGATGTTTTTTATTTTTTCGAGGTCGGTTTTCGTGATTCGTTTTTCCGTGATGGCTTTGAAAATCGCCAGAGTTTTCGAGTTTTCGATTTTCGGGCGAACGGTAATTTCGTTTAACGATTTGTTTTTCTCCATCTCTTCAAATGTGGCTTTCTTAATACCTTCGGAAAGGCCCATAAAAACAACCATGCTCATCGTGCCGATTGTGACGGCGAGGGTTATTAAAAAGGTGCGGAATTTTCTTTGACGGATGTTTTTTATTGAGAGGAGGAGCATTTGTTGGGGCTAATCTTTAATTTTTGGTGGATTTGAAATCTTTATTTACAGGGACAAGTATCGTTTTGGTCGGGTTTTATGATTTGTCCGTCTTTAATATTGATTATTCTTTTTGCAATTTTCGCAATGGCTTGGTCGTGGGTGGCTATGATTAGGGTTGTTTTGTGAGTTTCGTGGAGTTCTTTGAGAAGATCCAGAATCGTTTTTCCGGTGACCGTATCAAGATTTCCGGTGGGTTCATCGGCCACGAGAATTTTGGGCGAATTGATGAGCGCTCTGGCGATTGCTACGCGCTGTTTTTGGCCTCCGGAAAGCTCTTTTATCTTTGAGTGTTTTTTTGCGAGAAGGCCCACTTCATTTAAGAGTTTTTCGGCTTTATCTTCGGTGTTTTTCTTTTTTTGTTTTGAAAAACGGCTTGGTAAAAGGACGTTTTCAATTACCGTGAGAAAGGGGTCGAGGCAGAATTCTTGAAAAACGAAACCGATTTCCGTGTTTCGATAGAGGGAAAGTTCTTCGTCTGAAAAGGTGCTTATGTCTTTGTTTCTGATTTTGATTTTGCCCTCGCTTATCGTATCGAGACCGCCGATTATGTTTAAAAGGGTGGATTTGCCGGAACCGGACGGGCCGATTAGGGCTAGAAATTCACCTTCTTCAATTTCGAGGTTTACTGCTTCCAGGGTTTCAAAAATTTCGTTGCCTGTGAAATAGCGCTTGTATACGTTTTCGAGTTTGATCATCCGTATTTTGTTTTTGCGAAATTATTCTTCGATTTCTTCGGGGGCGGGGGAATCTTCCGTTTTTTCAACTTCAATGTTCGTGTAGAATTTGTCGATGAAGTTTTTGGCTTTTTTAAGGCTTTCAAAGACTCTTTCGTCGCTTCCGGCACCAAGTGCCTTGGGTAAAACTTTGAGCGAAATCGCGCCCGGGTAGTCGTCTTGTTTTAATTTACTTAAGAAACTTTCAAGTGGCAAGATGCCGTTTTGAGGAGGGGCGTATTTTTTGCCGTGTTCGATATTTGAAAGGTGAACGTTTACGAGAAATTTTCGGAAAATCGCATAGGACCTGATTAAATCCTGCTTTTTTTCGCCGAGACGTGAAGTATCGAGGGCTATGTGTTTGAATTTTTTTAAATCGTCACTATTTGACATAGCGTGGGATGGCAGAATTCCGAGAAGAAAAGTGCCGGCGGGCGAATTTTCGAGCGCAATCGAGATTTTTTCCTTTTCGCGAAGGGCCGGAATTTCCTTTTTCATCCATTTTGTGAGCTTGGAATCGAGGTATTTCGGTGGCTGAAGAATGAGAATTTTGGCGTTTAGAGCCTTTGTGAGTTTTACGAGTTTTATGATTTGTTCGCTTGAAATATCCGGTGGGGCGGAAACCGTGTGAATAGTGATGCCGAATTCGCTTTGGAGCTTGTTTAGGTAGTCTTCGTTGAAAGTGTCGTATAGGTCAAAGTGAACGGCGAGATCAAGTCCGTCGTAATTTGCTGTTTTGGCTATTTCAAAGATACGGTGAAGCCCATAACCTTTAAGTGAGTCTGTGCAAAGAATAAGCATATTTTTGTTTTTATTGCTGTGTATATTATAACATTTTTGGAGGGGAGGGGAAAGGGGGAAAATCGGGGTAAATATTTACATTACACAGATATTGGACAGGGAAAATGGGGTGGGGAGGCTTTGAATGGTTTTTAGATAGAAATGGGTGTCGTAGTTTTTTTAAATAAATTTTAAATCTTTTCGTGTTTGAATAGGTGTGTATTTAAATTTTAAGTTTTTTGTTATGTTTTTCTGTTTTCTTCTCGATTCAATCTGCTTCGCTACTCAGGGTTTTAGTTTGATTTTTGTCGAGTAGTGTAATACACTTGTAATACATTTTAAACAAATTGATTATGAGGTCTATTCTTAGTATATCTCTTCCAAAAGAAAAGAAATTGGAGATCGAGGCTAGGGCGCGGAAGTCGAATCAAAGCACCAGTGCGTATATTGTTCGCATTGTGGAATTGGAAAAAAGTCTTATTTCAGAGGCTGAGGTAATAGAGGCTTCGAAAAAAGCCGAAAACGATTATAAAAACGGAAAAACAAAGAAGCTTAAGTCGCTTAAAAATTTAATGAAAGATTAAATGAAAGTTAATGAAATTCATTATAATAGTGATTTTGAGGATCAGTTTTTGAGTTTGCCGAAAAAGATACAAAAAAAGGCATGTGAAAAAGAGGAGCTTTTTAGGAAAAATCCGTTTTATCCTTCTCTAAGGCTGCATAAACTGAAAGGTCGGCTTGATGGCCTTTGGAGTATTTCAGTAGATTTGAAATATAGAATTATTTTTAAGGTTATGGAAGATGGGGCTATTTTGTTTGTGAGTGTCGGTTTGCATGCGATTTATGAGGATTTATAAACGTGTCGAATTCTTGAGGTGGCGGAGGTTTTTTAATAATTATTTAATAAATTTTTAATCTTTTTGTGATTTAATTATTGTATGTATTTTTAAATACGTAATGGTGTAATGCATAAATTAGCTTTTTGTGATATATAACCGTTAATATATTGCAAAAAACAGTTAGTTATAAAGTTTATAAGTTCATTATGGCGACTAAAAAATCTTTTGGCTTATTTTCAATCGAATTTATTTGAGTCGGTTTGTCTTTTTGAGGTAGAAGGGATTTGTTTTTTAAATAAATCCTATGATAAACGAGAATGGGCGAAATTTACTGGCTGAGGATCGTGTAAAGGGGGTGGATTTTATTCGTTTGCATAAAGATTTTTCCGTTACTGAAGAGGGACAAATTCTTAATGAGAGTATTCGTTTTGCCCGATATAAGCCGGAAGAAATTTCAAAAAATGAGTGGGTGAAAATATTGGGGGCAGATGTGCAAAATTATGAACATATGCGATTAACTTATGGTGTTTTGAGGCAATTTTTGTTGCATAGTTCGGAAGCGTATACTCCGGAAGAAGTGAATTTACTCCTTCTTTCCGCAATTGTTCACGATTTGGCTGAAGCCAAGGTGGGGGATAAATCGCTTGATCAAAAAACTTCGGCTGATGAGAAAGCTGAGTCAAACGTTTTTGCTGATTTTGTGTTGAACTATGTTTCTGAAAAAATTAAGGGTGTTGATTTGAATCAGGTTCACGAGATTTTGTTTAATAAAGAATATAAACTTCATTCTTTTTTTAATGCTGTTGAAAGGGTTGGGTATATTCGAACGGCCTTGATTGCTTGGAGGCGAAGGGGGCTTGAGGAAGGGGCTTATTTGGAAAACTTTGATTGGCTTACTTCCAATTGTTTTGGAAATAATATTGTGATTTTGATTCAATATGCTGAAAAATTTCCGCAAGTAGCTGAATATTTGGAGGCAAATTCGGATTTGATCGGGCAGGCTTTTGAGGGGATTTGTAAGGAGTGTTTTGAAAAATACGAAAAAGGGGAGGAACGGGAGGCGCAAAGAGGTAAATTTGAGGCGGCGAAGAAGGGTTTTGAGGGGTGGCGGAAAGTCAAGGAAGGTATGGCACAATCGTAATTTGTCGCAGTTTCGCTTTGGAAGAACCCAAAGGAGATGTCATGGGAGCGCTGGTCCATAAGTTCATTGCGATGCTAGTAGCGGGTGCCATGTTCATACTCTTTTTCGCAGCGATGAGCCTCATTGAGCAGTTCCGTCGATTTTTTGTGGAACTGGTTGATGCCGAGTGTCTTCGGCGTCAAGACGGTGACTTTCCTGGAGGCGTGGGGTATAAACTATCTTGCTTCGATCCTGTTCAAGGGGTCGACGCCGAGAAGTGGTTGACCACGATCATCGACCTGAGCATGTCCTAAAACTGCTCGTTTTTTTGTTTATCTTAAATATTTACCTTTGGTTATTGCTTCTTCTCGATTTTAGAGAGTCCGCCCATGTATGGCCTTAGGACTTCGGGGATGTCCACGGTGCTGTCTTCGTTTTGGTAGTTTTCGAGGATGGCTACAATGGCTCTAGGAAGCGCGATGGCGGTCCCGTTTAGAGTGTGGACGTAGGCTTTTTGGCCTTTTTCGTCCTTAAAGCGTATTTTGCCACGGCGAGCTTGAAAGTCGGTGCAGTTTGAGCAGGATGTGACTTCACGATATTTTTCTTGGGTTGGAATCCAGGCTTCGAGATCGTATTTTTTGGCTGCGGGTACTCCCATGTCTCCTGTACACATAAGGATTTTTTGGTAGGGGAGGCCGAGGTCGCTGAAGATTTCTTCTTCCACTGAAACCATGAATTCGTGTTCTTCTTCGGATTTTTCAGGGCTTGTGAAGGAGAACATTTCAACTTTGTTGAATTGGTGAACACGGATTATTCCGGCTGTGTCTTTGCCGTATGAGCCGGCTTCACGTCTGAAACAAGGCGAAAAACCGCAATATCTTTTGGGGAGTTCGTATTCGTTTAAGATTTCGTCATAGTGAAGCATTGCGAGAGGTACTTCGGATGTTCCGATCAAATAGAGCTTGTCTTCGTCGGCGTTTACTTCGTAGATTTCGTTTTTATCAGCAGGGAAAAAGCCTGTTGCGTACATTGCGGGTTCTTTTACGAGAACAGGAGGAACAACTGCACAGAAGCCTTTTGATGCAAGTTTTTGCATAACAAAGTGAATGAGTGCGAGTTCGAGTAGTGCGCCTTCGTTTTTCAGATAATAGAATCTTGCGCCGGACATTCTTGCTGCTCTATCGAGGTCTATGATGTCGAGTTCTTTTCCGAGAGTGATGTGATCTTTCGGGGTGAAGGTGAATTTTGTGGGTTCGCTGTGCTTTTTCACGATTTGGTTTTCGGATTCGTCTTTGCCAACGGGTGTTGAATCCAGTGTCGGGTTTGGAACTTTTGATGCAAGAGCGTCGATTTCAGTTTCAAGAGGGGAAAGGCGAGTTTCGAGCGCTTTGGATTTTTCTTTGAGGGCGCTCATTTCTTCGAGAAGTTTTGCTTTTTCTTCCGGGCTAGCCTTTGCGATTCCTTGCGATGCGCTGTTTTGGGTGGCTTTGATTTGTTCGATTTCGCGGTTAATCACTTTCCATTCTTCGTAAAGGCTCACGATTTTGTCCACTTCGCAGGGAATGTTTTTGTTTTTTGCGCCGGTTTTCACTCTCTCCGGGTTTTCGATGATGAATTTTATATCTTGCATGTTTTTAGTTTTTTAATTTTGACTTTTAAGCGTGAAAAAATGCACCTTTGTCGGGTGCATTTTCGTTTTAGTTGGCTTTTGATACGTATGAACCGTCTTCCGTGTTTACCTTCACCATATCTCCTTCTTTGATGAAGAGTGGTGCTTTGATCGTAACTCCGTTTTCGAGTTTTACATCTTTTGTGCCACCGGTTGCGGTATCGCCTTTTAGTCCCGGAGGTGATTCGATTACTCTAAAGTCCATTTTTGGCGGAAGTTGAACCGATACAGGGGCTCCTTCAATATACATTGCGTAAAGTTCCGTGTTTTCAAGAAGCCATTTTCCGTCGTCGCCGAGTATTTCGTCGGAAAGGGAAAATTGCTCGAAAGAGTCGTTGTTCATAAAATTGTAGCCTTCGTGATCTTTGTATAGGAATTGGCATTTTTGCATTTGTAGGTTTACAAGCTCCACAGCTTCGCCGGATTTGAAGGTGTTTTCCACGACTTGGCCGGTTCTAAGATTTCTGAGTTTGCATCTTGTGAAAGCGGCTCCTTTGCCCGGATTAACGAATTGTGCTTCTGTGATGAGCCATGCGCCGAATTTGAAATTTATGGCTTGGCCTTTTCGGATTGTCGTCGTTGTTTCCATAATATGTGAGTTAGTTTTTTAACAAATGTGTGATCGGGAAGAGAAGTACGTCTTCGATTTTCGCGGTGTCGGTGAGTAGCATTATGAGCCGATCGACGCCGAGTGCGATTCCCGAGCAGGGACTTCGTAGGGATTTTAGACTGTTTAAAAATTCCTCGTCAATATCAAAAACGGTTTTTTGAAGGTTTTTTCTTTGCTTTTGTTCATCGATGAGGCGGGAGTGTTGTTCTGATGCGTCGATGAGTTCGGAGTAGGCGTTTGCCAGTTCCATTCCGCCGATGTAGAGCTCGAATCTCTCTGCGAAGAAGGGGTTTTTTTGCGATTTTTTTGC
>CAYODN010000013.1:0-16456 GCA_964402735.1 uncultured Candidatus Peribacteria bacterium
GCTTTTTTGTGCCTATTCTTGAATCTTATTATTTTGGGTTACCGGTTATGAGTTTTTCCGCGGGTGCAATTCCGGAAACGATGGGGGAAGGTGGTATTATTTTTGATACTAAAGACTTTGCCTTTATTGCCGAGAAGATTAATCAAGTTTTAAACGACCGTGCTTTATTGAATACGATTTTGCAAAAACAAAAATCGTCGCTTTCGAAATTCATTTCTTTAAACGACGATTTTAAACTTTTTGATTTAATACAAAATCTCTAAGCTGCTTTAGCTTCAATTTGAGCTTTTACGATCATTGTGGATATCTTTGTCGCTCTTTCAGCCTCGGCGAGTTTCATTGTGATAAATTTTATCGTTTCTTTTTGGTCCGGGATCATTTTGTGTTCGAGTGCGTTTACTCTTCTTCTTGTTGTTTCAAGCTCTTTTGCAAGCGCTTCCGCTTGTTTTTCAATTTCCGCAAGATGAATAAGTGAAGGAAAGGCGTCCATGAAGGCTTTAAGCGCAATATCGAGTTCGGCGCTTGTTTGAAGATAACCGAAATTTAAGATGTCTCCTTCTTGTTTTAATTTGAAAAACGGAATATGCACACTCATTACGTTTTTGGTTTCAACTTCGAGTTCCGTTTTCAAAGAGGGAAAGAGCAAAGCTGATTCAAGAATTTCAGGGTGCATCATAGCCGATGCTTGCATGAAATTTTTGAAAGATTTTCCAAGTGTTATTTCAATTTCTTTTCTAAGGCTTTTCGCTTCTTTAATGGTCTTCATGAATGAAGACATAAGACCATCTTGTTTGTCCTTGAGAAGTTTATGACCACGCACCGCACTTTTAAGCCTCTTCTTGAGGTTTAAAAGTTCCATTCTTGTCGGTTTTATATCGAGTCTGGCCATGTTTTATTAATTTTTAGGCAAATATTTTTCGATAAACACTTCTTTTACACGTTTCAGTTCTTTTCTTGGAAGAATTTTCATCAGTTCCCAGCTTAAATTAAGCGTTTGTTCGATGTTTCTGTCTTCGTCTTCTCTTTGTTTGATGAATTTTTTCTCAAACTCTTTTGCGAATTCGAGATATTTCAAATCTTCATCCGAAAGTGCGGATTCTCCCAAAATCGTTGCCAGATCCCTTACTTCAAGTCCTCTTGCGAATGATGCGTACATTTGGCTGAATACACCTTCGTGGTCTTCTCTTGTGATTTTTCTTGCGGTGGGGGAAAGACGTGAAAGAGAAGGCAAACAATCAACCGGTGGATAAATACCTTTTCTGAGAAGTTCTCTTGAAAGGAATATTTGTCCTTCAGTGATATAACCCGTAAGATCGGGGATCGGATGCGTTTTGTCGTCCTCCGGCATGGTCAAAATCGGGATTTGGGTAATCGAACCGTTTTTACCTTTGATTCTTCCGGCTCTTTCGTAGATAGTCGCAAGGTCGGTATAGAGATAACCCGGATAGCCTCTTCTTCCCGGAACTTCTTTTCTGGATGCCGATACCTCACGGAGGGCTTCGCAATAGTTTGTAAGGTCTGTGAGAATTACAAGTACGTGCATTCCTTTTTCGAATGCCAAGTATTCGGCAACGGTAAGCGCGATTCTCGGTGTGGCGATTCTTTCCACTACGGGATCTGCAGCTGTATTGATGAAAAGAACGGATCTATTGATGGCTCCGGTTTTTCTGAATTCGTTGATAAAGTATTCCGATTCTTCGAATGTGACACCCATTGCCGCGAATACTACGGTAAAATCACCTTCGCCTCCTTTCACTTTTGCTTGTCTTGCGATTTGTGCGGCAACTTGTGCGTGTGGAAGACCTGAAGCCGAGAAAATCGGAAGTTTTTGTCCACGAACAAGCGTGTTTAGACAGTCGATTGTGGAAATTCCGGTTTGAATAAAGTCGTTCGGATAATCTCTTGAGAACGGATTGATCGGTGCTCCGTTGATATTTACTCTTTTGTCGGGAATGATTTCAGGGCCATTGTCGATTGGTTTTGCGTTTCCGGCAAAGATTCTTCCAAGCATATCTTCGGATACTCCAACTTCAAGGGGTTTTCCAAGGAATTTTGCCTTTGTATTGTGTGTTGTGATTCCCTTTGTGGATTCAAACATTTGAACCAGTGCCGTATCGCTTCGAACTTCAAGCACTTTTCCCATGCTTACTCTTCCGTCTTCGAGAGTGATTTCCACGAGTTCTTCGTATTTTATTCCCTCGACTCCTTCAACGAGGATAAGCGGTCCTGCGATCGATTTTAAGGTTTTATATTCTTTCTGCATGTTATTTCTAATTAGTATTTGATTATTTAGAAGCGAGAGACTTTAGAGTATCCACTATTTCTTTGTGGAGTTCATCGTATTTTTCTAGCGCATCGTTTGCGAATTCTTTACATTTTGAAATTTTTACGATGATTTCGGATTCTTGCAGATCTTTGAATTCAAAATTGTCCATTTCAACCAGTTTCGATCCTTCTTCGTAAAGCAAAATTATGGCTTTCAAAATTCCATATTGTTTTTTGAGCGGAGTAAAAGCGTCTACATAGTCAAATGCGTTTTGGAAAAGGAAGTCTTCACGAATCGATTTCGCCGCAAGAAGAATCAATTTTTCTTTTGAAGAGAGAGCGTCCATACCTACGAGGCGAACGATTTCTTCAAGCTTGGCTTCTTGTTGAAGTAAACTTGATGCGAGAGTGCGTATTTCGTTGAAATCCTCTGCTATTTCTTTTTTCCAATAATCGAGGAGATTGTCTACATATAGGGAATAACTCGACAACCAGTTTATAGCTGGGAAGTGTCGTTTGTATGCAAGGTTTGCATCAAGACCCCAGAAAACTTTGGTTACTCGAAGTGTATTTTGTGTGACAGGTTCCGAAAGATCTCCACCCGGAGGTGAAACGGCTCCGATTACTGTAACCGATCCTTGGCGATCCTCTGAGCTTACGCAATTGATGAAGCCGGCTCTTTCATAGAATGCGGCCGTGGATGAACCCAAATATGCCGGATAACCTTCTTCACCGGGCATTTCTTCAAGACGACCGGAAATTTCTCTCAAGGCCTCAGCCCATCTTGATGTTGAATCGGCCATAAGTGCTACATTATATCCCATATCTCTGTAATACTCGGCGATTGTAATTCCGGTGTAAACGGAAGCTTCACGAGCGGCTACAGGCATATTTGATGTGTTTGCGATAAGAACGGTTCTTTTCATAAGAGGTTCTCCGGTGTTCGGATCTTCAAGTTCAGGAAACTCTCGAAGTACGTCCGTCATCTCATTTCCTCTTTCTCCGCATCCGATGTAAACGATGATTTCCGCGTTGCAGAATTTTGCGAGCGATTGTTGAGTAACCGTTTTTCCGGCTCCGAAGGGTCCGGGTATACAACCGGCTCCACCTTTAGCGATAGGGAAAATCGTGTCGATCGTTCTCATACCTGTGATGAGTGGGGTAGTCGGAACTTTTTTATCTTTGAATGGTCTTGGATTTCTGATGGACCATTTTTGAAGCATTGTGATTTCGTGAACTTGTCCGCTTTCGTCTTCAACTTTTGCTATAACGTCTTCGATTGTGTGATTTCCGGCTTTTATTTCTATAACTTTCGCTTCTTTGATTTTAAGCGGAAGCATTATTTTGTGTTTGATAAGGGTTGTTTCTTGGACTTCTCCGATAATATCTCCAGCAAAAAGTGTATCTCCTTTTTTTGCAACCGGTAGAAAGTCCCATTTTTTGTCTCGGCTGATTGAAGGTACTTCAAGGCCTCTTGTGATGAATGGTCCAGCTTTTTGCTCGAGAAGTTCGAGAGGTCTTTGGATTCCATCGTAGATTGAGGTGAGAAGGCCTGGGCCCAGCTCCACCGTCATTGTCTCTCCCGTGAGGTATACGGGTTCACCGGGGCCTATTCCCGTGGTGTCTTCGTAAACCTGAATAGATGCTCTGTCTTCATTGATTTCGATAATTTCTCCTAGAAGTTTTTCTTCGGATACTTTTACCACCTCATACATTTTTGCTTTTTTCATGCCCTTGGCTACAACCAGCGGGCCCGATACTTTTATAATTTCGCCTTTTTCCATATGATAGTTTTTTAATATTTATTTAATTATATCGCTACCGATAGCCATTTCGATGATTTTTCCGATTCTTTTCAGTCCATATCCACTGGATCCTTTCGAGCTAGGCACGGGAATAATTGCGGGAAGTGCGTGTTTTGAAAGTTTTTGATATTCTTCTTTTGTTATCTCCTGGGCTAAATCTTCCGTGACGAAAATTATCGCGTATGTTGCTTCTTTTTCGCCCGGGTTTTGTGTGGAGGTTTCTTTGTTTTTCAGTTCGAATAGTGTTTTTACCGCTTCGTCTCGGTTTGTGGCACCGAATGTTTCAATGCCCAGAGCTTTAAATCCAAGAATTGTTTCTTTGTTTCCTATGATTGCGATTTTGTGACTTTTTGACATATTTATCTGTATAATATTCTAAGCCTTTCTTTTATTTCCTCAGGTGGAATTTTATTTAGTTTGTTTACCATTATCATTCTGGTGATAAACGCATTGTTTTTCTTTGCAAGCAAATATGCGATTATCGGTTCCGGTCCGAATGTAATCAGTTTTGCACCTTTTATGTATTCGATGAGATAATTTTCGATTTCTTTTTCCAAATAGATTAGGGTGTTTTCCTCTTCGTATTTTTTCATACCTTCGCTAACAATTTTCGAATACGGGGTGTTTTTCATGTTTTCAACAAAGTTTTTTAAGCCCTGTGAGTAGGCATCTCGCATTTTTTCCCAGGGAATCGTGCCGTTCCATAAAAATCCATATTCGAACATTTGAATGTCTTTGCCCGTGATTTGCATTCTGAAAAATAGCCTAATGTTGTTTAGGTCGATAAGTTTTCGAACATAATCCATTAAAAATTCGGATTTGGAATCCTCAGCTTTCCCAAAAATCACTTTCATAAGTTTCTGATCCAGAAAGAGATCTATTACTTGTGGGTTTCCAATTTTTAGAAATAGATTTTTGGCAGTAAGTATTCGTTTTTTTATGTACTGTTCGGTTTGCGGATAAATATCCCAATCTCTGTTTACGCCGTCGAAAATATAATCTTTAAGATGCATAACATCGATTTTTCCGAGTTTGGATAAAATTCCTTCGATATCTTCAAAACTTTTGCCCATAAGTTTTGCCTTGAGCATTGTTTTTATGTTGTGAAAATCGTATTCCATCCAAAGAATATTCAAAATTCTTTTGTCGGGAACGGATTTTACCAGCCTTTCTTTGAATTCAAGAAATGTTTTGTCCAAAACTTTTTGAAAATCTTCAGGTTTTGTAGCAGGGTCGAGATTTCTTCCGAAATCCGTTTCGTTTAAAATTCTAAGTGCTTCCTCGGGTGATTTGGCAAGAAGCATTCTTTCCATTTCGTTTTCGCTTAAAAGGTTGGTTTCAAGCGCTCTTACGAGCCCTACCGCGTATGCGAATTCATGTATGTCGGTGTTTTTTTGTATCATTTAAATAGCAATTTATTTAATTTGATTTCCAAATCGTCTTTGAGTTGTTTTTTTATTAATGTTTCGAATGAATTATCGATTTCGATTTTTTTTGAACGGAATATGAAACCGCCACTTATGGAAGCGGATTCTTTTTTAAGGGTGAATTCTTTTTTTGCGGATTTCAGTGCTTTTTCCATTTGGGCTTCTTTTCCTTTCGCTGAGATCACTTCTCCTTCTTCGTATGGAATTTTTTCGAGAAGAGTTACTAAATATTTTTCGTAATCTTTTGAGTTTGAAAGTGCTAAAACGGCATCATTCATACATTCTTCAATCATTCGTCTTTTTTCCAAAACAAGTGAATTTTGGCTTTCTCGTATGCTTAAATTTTTCGCTTTTTCCACAATGCTGTTGCTTTTTTCTTCCACGCTTTTTTTGTATTTTGCGTCCAATTGGTTTTTCTTTTCATCGAAAGATTTTTCGAGAGCCGCTTTTTTTCTTTCAAAATCGGCTTCAAGCTCCTCCAGTTTGAGATTTAATTCTTTTTCTATTTTGTCCAAAATGTCCGTGAGTGCCATATTTGATTTCGTTATTGACTTACAGGGGGCTAAAAAATTTTTTAGCCCTTATGTAAAACAATTACAATTTGATGAAGAACAGAAGAAGCGCTGAGATAAGAAATCCGAGAACCGCGTATGTTTCAACCATAGCCGCTAGAACCATTGCCTTACCCATGTTTGCACCGTCTTTTGCAACCATATTCATACCGGCGGCTGCGACTTTTCCTTGATTGATTCCTGAGAACAAGCATGCGAATCCGCATGGAAGACAAGCGAAGAATAATTGCCAGCCTTGAATTACGGTGATGTCTTTGATGTCACCTGTTAATACTCCCGTGAAAAGTAGAATCAAAAATCCGATTAGAAATCCGTAGATACCTTGTGTACCGGGAAGGGCTTCGAGAACCAATACTTTACCGAATTTTTCAGGTTGTTCGGTGACAACTCCGGCACCGGCCGCTCCGGCGTGTTTTACACCGAGTGAAGATCCGATACCTCCCAAAATAACGGCGATACCTGCACCTGCGATAGCAAGAGCGAGTCCGTTAATTTGTCCTAGAAGTTCTGTCATTTTATTATTTGGTTAAATATATGTATTTTGTTTTTTTGCTAAGGGGTCTGAATTCTTTTCCTCCGCCTTCCATAAATTTTCCGAAAAACTCAACAAATTGCAGACGGCCTGCATGTATGAAGGCTCCGAGTGCGTTTATAAGGAGGTTTAAAATATGACCTACAACGAAAACCACCACCATTAAAACGTACCCGACATAAGGAATCATATCTTTGAGTAGAAGTGCGATTGTATTTACAGCCATTCCGATAATTGCCGTTGCGAGTCCAAGTGCAAGCAATCTTGAATAAGAAAGTACGTCGCTTAAATAATTCACAAGGCCGTAAAGGCTTAAAATTCCGGAGAATGCTTTTCCGATGATTGTTTTTTTCTCTCTTCCTTGTGTAAGGACTAATAACAAAAGGCCTGCGTATACCCAATATTTTCCGATTTCGCTTAGTTCCGGTGATATCACTTTTGTGACGGATAGGATGAAAAATCCGAGGCCCGTAAGAAAGAACGACCAGGGAAGGTTGTCCAGAAGAGCGCTTTTTTTATCTATGTTTCTGAAAGTGTGTACAAATTTTATGTAGGTGCCGATTGTGATTTGAACGAATCCGAGGGCAAAAGACAGGATTAGTACTGCAAGCGGATTTGTAATAGGATTTATTTTTTGAAGTAAGAAAAGTTTTTCACCGTTTTCGGCCGTATATGTGAAGAACGATGGTACTTGATCGGGAGAAAGACCAAACCAGCCACCAAACAATGTGCCGAGAATGATCGTGACTATGCCTCCGTATAGTAAAACGGATACAAGTTTTTTCATTTCTTTGGGAAATTTCATAAATTTCAGTGCGAGGCTTAATGCGATTAGCATAAGAATTCCATAGCCCGCATCCGTAAGGCATAAAGCGAAATAAAGAATAAAGAAAAATGCCAAATAGGGTGTTGGGTCAAGCTCGTTGTGTAGCGGAAGTCCGTATGTTTTTGTAACCGCCTCAAAGGGTTCCATAAACCTTGAGTTTTTTATTGTCACAGGCGGAATTTCTCCTTCTTCAAGCTGTAAAACTTCAAGTGTGTATTCATTGCTGATGGTTGCTATTTTCTCTTCCAGATTATCGATGCTTGATTTGGGTACCCAAGCTGTGATGCAAAATGAATAATCTGTTTTTTCTATTTTTTTGTTTGAACTTAATTTGTCGATTTCCCAAACCGTTGCGTCGTGAGCAATTTTTAGTTTGGTGAGTTCTTTCAATTCTTTTTTGATGTTTTTTGTAAGGTCTTTTATGTTTCTTTTCGCTTCCTTAAGATCTTTTTTGAGATCATGTACGTACTCTTTGAGGCTACCTTTTTCTTTGGGAAGATCCACTTCCAAAAGCTTCAGTTCGTTTGAAATTTGGAGGATATCTTTTGCGATGTTTTTTTCAAATATTATGAAAAGATAAGTGTTTGTGTTGTCCTCTGAGATTTCTTCCAGTACCAGGTTTTTTGATAGATCTTCGAGTTTTTCTTTTAAAACAGGAAGAAGGATTGTTTTTATTTCACCCACTTTTACCGAAGTTTCACCGGTTCCATCAAGTTCGTTTAATTTAACTTCGAGGTTTAGGTATGGAGAAAATGTTTTGATTTTTTGTGTAATGGACTGGATTTCGTTTTCAGCTTTTTGAGTTTTGTCTTCGAAATTCTTACATTTATGAATTATTTCTGAAAAATTCGATGATTCATTGATTTCTCTTGCTTCTTCCATCGAAATTTCTATCGGGTTTGCGAAAAATTTTTTCTTTTCGAATTTCTCCAGGGTTTTTATTGCGAACTCTATTTCTGCTCTTTTCCTCTCGTTTGTTTCGAGTTTTTCACGAGTTTTTTTTGTAAGTGCGTTTTGGAAATCTTTTTCGATTTCTATAATTTCAATATCCGAAAGGTTTTGAAGACTTTCCAGAATTTTTTCTTTGTGCTTGGAAATAGCAAGAAGTCGAATTTTTTTGATTTGGGTAAGTGCCATCTATTTTTCGATTAGTGTCTGAAATTCCTTCACTACAAGTGAAATGGCATCGGCTTTTTTTGAAGAGGCCAAGTCCATTTGTGCTTTTCTATCTTTATTTGCTTTTGCGATTTCAGTTTTTGCCATCTCTGTTGCTTCAATCTTCACAGCTTTTAGCTTTTCATTGCCTTTTTCTTTCAAAATAGCTTCAAAATCGTTTAAATTTTCACTTAATTTGCCATTCAATTGTTGAAGTTTTTCGTTTTGTTGTCTTTGTTTTTCAATGATTTGAGCTTTTGCATCCTCTTCTTTCTCTCTGATAATTTTTATTGGAGAATTGTCTTGATCGACCATATAGGTATTTTAAGTGTTTAAAACGGAGACAGTTTAAAAATTTCCCATAAAATGTCAATGGTGGCTTGTCTTGCAAATGTTTTTAAATTATTGCGCCTTATTCTTCTATTAATTCGAAGTCTTTTTGAAGGTATTTTTGAAGTTTTGTGCCGTAATTGGCGTTTGTAATTCTTTTGTCGAAAATGAAAATATTTGTGGCGTCCTTTGTCATTTTGATAAGTTTTTTTAGTTTTAAGGCTGTAGAAGGAAGGGTTTGTTTTTCAAAGTCGGGATAAATTTTATCCGGTTTTGAAAAAGGAATACTGAGAATTATCAGTGATTTGAATTTTTCCGGATTTTCGATTTTTTCAATATAACTCGGCGAAACAAGTAAAATTACCGGTATGTCGTTGTTGTTTAGTTGTTCGTTTATTTTTCCTATTGAACCAAGAGTTTCCGAAATTATCAGCTTGTCTTTTATTCTTTTAGATAGGGAAATGGTGAGCCTTTTCAGTTGAATTTTTGAATTTACAACGATGAGTGTGTTTGAGTCGTTTAGAATACTTTGAATTTTGGATTCTATTTCTTGCGTCTGTGAAGGCATAATTTGAATTTTTCTTTTTTCAACGTCTTCATTTTTGGCGTATTTCAGCTTTTCGGGTATTGCGTAAAACATTTTTGCAAATGTTGCATCATCGTTTAAATCGAGGCTTAATTCGAAAATTCGAAGATCTTTAATTTCATTGAAAAATGTTTTGAGGTTTTTTTGCATTTCTTTGTCTTGAAGGCTTATCGCAATTTGGCCTTCTTTTTGTTGTATTAAAAAGCAGTGATATCTTTTTTCCGGTTCGTCTTTAAAGGCAAGGCTTAGTGTTTGCAAATTTTTTTTCCACTTGGAGAGTTCGAAAATAGTTTTATCCGATTTTATTTTTACCAAGTTTTTTGAACTTAAGATCAAGTTATTTACCGAGTCTTTGATTTTTTTTAGGTCCTTTTTTCCTATAAAACTATTTGGGAGCTTTATTTGATTATCAAAATCGCTTTTGTTTTTTTCAAAATAAATTCCGATCAGTCCGAAAAGAATTATGCTTTTATTTATAAGATCAAGAATTTCCTTTTCACCGTTTGTTTCTTTTAAGTTTTCTAAAGGCGATATGAGGGTTTCCAAGTTTATGTAATGGTTGGTTTCTCTTTCATAGCTTTTTTTGAAATAACTCAGATCGACCAGGTCTATTTTTTCAGAAATATCCGGATTTTGTATCAGACATTCGTGAGTTAAAACAATCGATTCTTCGGACTTAATTTTTATTGAAACTGTTTTTTCCGTCCGGTTTATTTTATAGATTATCTTTTTTTCTTCGTTAAATAGCTTTATACCTCTGAGCGATTTTTCGGGAAAAATGTATGTCCAGATCAGAATTTTAAAAAGCGCTTTTATCTCATATTCTTTGAATTCGTTTTTGTTTATGAAGGCGGAGAGTCTTTGTGAGTCGACGTAGTTATCAAAACCGTCCAATATTTTTATGGGGGTGAATGTGTTTAATTGTTCACAGAGATGCCCCGGGAGGGATAAAACCCTTTTCTTGTCTTGTAAAAGGCTTTTTGCCAGCGATAAATAGTCCGTGTTTATTTCGTTTAAACTGTTTTCAGGGGAGCGAAGCTTTCTTGTGCGTATTGTTTTTTTCGGTGTTTCAAGGTGCTTCGTATCTGAATTTTTGCTTTGATTTTCAAAAAAACTATCGGGCAATAGCTTTGTTTTTTTTGATAGTTTTTCAAGTTCGCAGAGTAAATCCTTGTTTAGGTTTTGAAATTTTTCCTTTAAAAATAAAAACAGTTTCATTGCCGATTTAGCGTCTTCCAGAGCGTTGTGAGAACTTTCGTTTTGTAAACTTAGACTTTTGCAAAGCGCTTCGAGGCTGTGAGATCTTTCTCTTGGTAGAAGGGCGGAAGCCAAAAACAGGGTGTCGATTTTTTCCTGAGGAATTTTTATGTGCGCCTTTTTTAAAAAAGACAGATCGAATTCTATGTTGTGGCCGATGATTATGTTGTTTTCAAGCAGTTTTTCGATTTGTGGTTTTAGATCGTTTATTTTGGGCGCATTTGCGAGATCGGTGTCTTTTATTCCCGTGATCTGAGTGATAATTTCCGGAATTTCCGTGGTGGTTTTTACGAAACTTTGAAACTCCGAAATGATGTTTCCGTTTTCATCAAAAACAATCGCGCCGATTTCGATAATGTCGTCTCTATCCCAATTTAGGCCCGTGGTTTCCAAATCGATTGCTATGTACATAATTTTTTAAATACGCTAAACTTTGCTCATCTTAATTCATTCCTTATGAAAAAGCCAATTTTATTCTTATTGCTTGTTCCTTTTTTGTTTTCGTGTTCGCTTTTCGGTCCCATAGACGATGTGGAAGTACACAATCAACTCGTTGCCAAAATGGACAACTTGAAAGAAAGTGAAAACGGCTTTTACAAGGCGTATATCGCTTTAAAACCAGAAGACACTGCGTCTTTGATTGAAGAAAAATATAAGAATTTCAGTTTGGCTGTGGAAAGCCTTGATGACTACTTCGGTTCCACAAGATTTGCAAGTTATCAAAAGGTTTTTGTGGATAGTTACGAAGAATTTTATAAGGAATTTGTCGCGGATTATTCAAAACTTTCAGGTGATTTCGTGTCTGAGCTTAAGTCTTCCGGTGTTACCTTTGATGTGATAAATAAGTATTCCTCCGATTTGGATCAATATTCCATTAATTTCGTGGATTTCCATAACCGACTTATTGATATTATTAATCAACAGGCTGATGAAAAATAAACTTATTTTTTCTTTTATTTTCGGTCTTGTTTTCGCACTTTCTTCTTGTTCTCTCGGCAACGTGCTCAATTCGTCTCCCGTAAGTTATGATGTGCTTGTGGGAAACTTGGATAATTTGAAACTTTTGCAGTTTTATACGATTCGTGATTTCGAGGCTTCGAAGGAGCTTGCTCTTACGGAAAAGGATCCCAATCAGCTTTATGGTATCGTGATTTCCGAAAACTTCAATAAATTTGTTTCTCAGGCTGAAAGTCTGGTTGTTTTATTTGAAACTTCAATGAAGTTTTCAAAGGATGAGGCCTATATTCTTGATTATTTTACAAATGTTTATAAACCTCTTTTGAACGAATATGTGGAATATATGGGAACCGTTTACAACAGAATCATTGCTGAGACTTTAACGGAAAAGGAATATGATTCCTTGATGAAAGAATTTAACGAAAAGAGTGAAAAATTTTTCTACGATCACGTGGATATGGTGAATATGGTACTAAAACAAAATTGGGGAATCGAAATTTTTAAGGCAAATGAGTAATAAGGTTTTTGAGATCCGCAATTTTGAGTTCTTCGGGCCTTGTGTTTTCTTTTATACCGCTTTGTTTTAGTTTTTCCACTTGGATTTGATTTAATTTAAGGCTTTTTTCGAGTGTTTTTAAGAGTTTTTTCCTTTTGTTTGAGAAAATAATTTTAGCGATTTCCATTATCCTTTGTGCTTCTTTCTTTGCGGGAATTTCTTCAAGTGTTTCAAGAAAAATGATTTCTGAATTCACTTTCGGGGCCGGGAAAAATGAATTTTTTGAAACTGTTTTGATTTTTTTTGGCTTGGAGTAGAGAAGTACCTCCAGAGATAAAATACTTAATTTTTTTTCATCGCAAATTTTATCCGCTACTTCTTTTTGAACCAGAAGCGTTAGGCTTTTCGGAAGATTTTTTTGAGAAAAGAAATGCTTTATTAGTGGGGACGTGATGTAGTAGGGAATGTTCGCTGCTATTTTGTAGTTTTTTTCTTTGATTTCGTAAAGAAGTGCGTCTTCGTTTATAAGTTTGAAGTTTTTTGAGTTTTTAAATTTTTCTTTGAGTAGGGGGATCAGAGTTTCATCTTTTTCAATGGAAATCACTTTTTTTGCTTTTTTGAGAAGAATTTCTGTGAGAAAGCCCAGGCCCGGACCTACTTCTATTACAGTATCTCTTTCGCTTATTAGAGATTTTTTCGCAATTAATTCAAGAATGCCTTTGTTTATTAGAAAATTTTGACCGAAATTTTTTTTGATTGTAAGATTATATTTTTGAAGTGTGTCGGATATCGTCATTTGCAGATTTTAATTAATTTTGTTCTCTCTGTGGCGCCGCTAATGATTTTGATATTTTCTGTGGCAGTGCCTGTTTCTTTGCTTAAAAATTTAATGAGTTCTATGTTTGCTTTGTTTTTTTCGGGAGCTGCTTTTACGTTTATTTTTAAGGTTTTACCGTTTTCGTCTTCGATTATTTGAGTAAGCTCTGTTTTTGGACTTTGGGGCTTTAGTTTTACTCTTATGTATTCTTCTTTAATTTCGATCATTTGGCTTTATTGTAAGGTAATTTAAGCTTCCGTATATTCCAATCAAAGAGAGTGTTAAAACTATTTCTTTAAGATCGGGCATTTTAATGAGAAATTTTTCCGAGACTTCGGGTATTTTGAAAATTCCGACAACAATCAAAAGATGAATAATAATCAGAAGAATTAGTATTTTATCAAAAGATTTTTTCTTGAATGTGTAAAAGATGTTTAGAATTTGTGTAAAAACGACAAAACTAAAAATCAGCGTTCCGGCGGAAAGGATTATGTAATCGCTTTTTTCAATTTCTGCGTTTAAAACATAACCCGTGCTTTTTAGTATCCAGAAAATTCCAAGAGCGAGTAGAATCGATTTTAAAATGGAATTTTTTAGTAATAAGGTTTTTTCGTTTGTTTCAATTAGGCTTCTTTCTCTCATCAGTATGATGAGGGGAAAGGTGATAATGATGTCTATAAGTAGAATGCCAAAAATACTTAGGGGAGTGGGAATTTTTGCAAGCATGGCTAAAGCTACTATTATAAATAGCGCCGGACGGTAATTTAGTGCCAGGTTTGAAATCCTTTTTTTGTTTTCTAAAATTTTTTCGTTTTTTTCAAAACCATGTAGGGTTTTCTCAAGGGAGTTTTTGTTGTCTATCCAGATTGGTTTTTCATCAAATTCCCTTAGTTTGGCGATTATTTCGTTTTTTAGTTTTCCTGAAATTTCACAAAACACAAAGTCTTTATCTTTTTCTTTGAGAATTTTTTCTTTTTTCTGTTCGTTTAATGTTTGGAAATATTCTCCGGTTATGGCTTCAAAATGTTTTTCGTTTATTATGTTCAGCTCTTTTGCGAGTGCTACGGCGGTTTTTTCTTTTAATTGAGTTAGTAGAAGTACGCGAAGGCCTTTTTCTTTAAGTCTTTTAATGAAAAATTCGCTTTCTCTGTTTAAAGGTTTTTTTACTGCGATAAACCCAGTAAAGATGAGTTCTTTTTCGGTGAATTCGCTTGTGTATTTATCGAGCTTTTTTAGCGGAAGTGGGCGGATTGCGTAAGCAATAACTTTTTTTCCTTTTTTATTCAATTTCGAAACTTGTTTTTTGAGTTTGTGCCTTATCCCCGGGTTTATGGTTTCTTTTTTTCCGTTAATCATAATCCTTGTGCATTTTTCAATAATTTTATAGGGATTTCCTTTTGAAAAAGCGAAAATTTCGTCGGTTTCGCTTTTTTTGACAATACAAGTGGTGATGCGAGAATTCTTCTCTTCTTCCACTTTATCGATTTCTCTAAATTCTCTTTCAAGAAGGCTTTTTGATAGTGAGTTTTTGTTGAAAAAATTCACAGTTGCTTCCTCGATTTTTCCGGTTTTTTTGAAAGAGGAGAAAATGGTAGTGGCCGCCATCGATTTTATTATTTCATTGTCTTTAAGCGGAAATTTCTCGTTTGATTCTTTAAGATCTTTTTTGTTTATTATTTCGTAGTTGTTTTGATCCGCTTTTATATTTATTGAATAAGTATCAAAAATGATGTTTTTTAATTGGAAAAAATTTTTAAGTAGTGTTTTGTTTGCGCCAAGACATACGGTTTTTAAGTTTTTCGTTTTTGAGTCCAGAAAAATTTTATCCCAAATTTTGAGCAAAATTATGGGTGTGGGGAGGCTTATTAAAGCCAAAACTATAAGGTTGTTTATCAGTTGATTCATTTTATTTTGTTTTTGATTTTCTCCATTTTTCTATGTTTTTGTGATGGCCTGATATAAGCACTTCCGGTACTTCAAGACCTTCAAAGACAGGAGGTCTTGTATAGTGCGGATATTCTTTTTTTCGGTTAATCTTTTTTGAAAAGGATTCTTCCATGTGAGAATCTTCTTTATTTAAAACGCCCGGAATAAGACGTGA
This sequence comes from uncultured Candidatus Peribacteria bacterium, assembly GCA_964402735.1. GTDB lineage: Bacteria > Patescibacteriota > Gracilibacteria > UBA1369 > LOWO2-01-FULL-3 > JAVEWJ01. The sequence continues at coordinate 15,127 of CAYODN010000013.1, forward strand.
TACCGCATCCAATACTATCATTGCAGGAAGCTCTCCACCCGTAAGTACGAATTTACCTACGGAAAGCTCAATATCTACAAGCAGATCCCTGATTCTTTGATCGATTCCTTCGTATCGTCCGCATAGAAGGATCATTTCGTCGTATTTTTTTGCATATTTTTCTGCTTTGGACTCCGAAAACATTTCTCCATCCGGTGTGAGAAAAATTACAGGCCCTTTGTTTGTTTTTTTAACGAAATTTATACAATCAAAAAGTGGCTGTGGGGTCATAAGCATGCCGGCGCCACCTCCATAGGGAGTATCATCCACTTTTTTGTGTCGTTCTTTTGAAAAGGAACGAATATCGTGGATTTTTATTTCGATTAGTTCTTTTTCGATAGCCCTTTTTATAATGCTTTCTTTAAGGTATGAATCGAAAATATTCGGAAAAATTGTTAGAATATCGTATTTCATTTTGTTCTTAATTTGTTTTGATTATATCCTTTCTTTTGAATAATTTTCCATATAAGTTTTTTGTGTGTCGATCGATAAAGGGGACGATGAGTGCGCTTAAAGATCCCATTATTATAACACTCCACTCTGTAAGTCCGAGAGGTTTTGTTTTGAATATTTCTTGAAAAATCGGTGTATAGATAATTGCAATGTTTAAAACAAATGAAATAAGTACCGCCAGAAGGATTTTTTTATCCGAGGTAAATGTTTTTATTGAGATGTTTTTTTCTTCTTTGCAGATAAATACAAACACCAATTCAAAAATTATTATTTGTGTAAAAACCATCGTTCTCGCGAAAGAAGGTATGCTTAGGTCGTATGTGTTTATTTGGTGTAAAAGATCCAAATGTTTGCCATAGAAATAAATCAATAAATTAATAATCGTTTGTAAAAATGCGGCGGTTAGGATAAAAGAAATGAATTTTCCGAGAATATTCTCTTTTTTCGGATGCGGAGCCTCTTTCATTATGTTTTCATCTTTTCTTGTTGTGGTGCCAAGGGCCAGTGCCGGCAGTCCGTCAGTTGCAAGGTTTATCCATAAAATTTGTAAAGGGAGAAGGGGTAGGGGAAGGTTTATTATGGTAAGAACCGCTACAGTGCTCAAAGAATCGAAATTCGCCGAGAGTAAAAATTTGATAAAGGATAAAATGTTTTTATAAATTCTGCGACCTTCTTCGATTGTTTTTACTATGGTTGAGAAATTATCATCTCTTAAAATTATGTCCGCTACTTCTTTTGAAGCTTCGGAGCCTTTGATTCCCATTGCGATTCCCACATCCGCGTGTTTTAGGGCGGGGGCGTCGTTTACACCGTCACCAGTCATGACCACTATTTCATC
>CAYODN010000014.1:0-10517 GCA_964402735.1 uncultured Candidatus Peribacteria bacterium
TCGTTTCTAAAAAAACAAAAAAGGCCGATTACTTCTGCAACCGGCCTAAAAATTATTTTCAAATTTTTACTCCAAAAAATTCCAATAATTCGTAAATCCTCCAAGTTTCGCACTGGAAATATCGCTCAAATTGGACATGTTGTGAGACTTCACAAAATTCTTTGATACTGTATACACTGTGTCACCGATATAAAGAATTCTATTCACCGCACTATCACCATAAAAAGCGTAGTTATATTTATCCGCCATTTCCGCTTCCGTAAGATGAGTTACTCTGCCTTTAAGTTCAAAACCGTTCTCAAGGCTCACTTTATACACATATGCCCCTTGATATACCGTTTCTCCATAAGTCCAAGCAGGTGTAGAGGAATTTTTCTCACTCTCAGGAATAAGCGCCAAAGACACCGGGAAAGCCATAATTCCCTTTGCCTTATCGAAAAGAAGCGCCTTATGATTATACAAAAGCTCACTATAAGTGCCCCGATCTCCGATCACAACTTTGTGCATTTCCTTAGGATTTTCCACATCCGTCACATCAAACATCGCAACCTTCATTCCCTGATACCAAGCCCCCACCCATTCGGACTCATCCGAGGGAAGAGTATCTTTTCCAAATCCGATAATATGATTTTCATCATAAGGATGCAGATAATCGGAGAATCCCGGGATTTTAAGTTCACCCAAAATTTTCGGGTTTAAAGAGTCCTTCAAATCAATCACAAAAAACGGATCCGTCTCTTTAAAGGTCACCATATAAGCACGATCTCCCATAAATCTTGTGGAATAAATTCTTTCACCGGGAGCAATTCCTTCAAGCTTTCCATACACATTCAAAGACGAATCAAGCACATAAATATTATTCGTAGAATCACCCCATCGATCTTTTGTGGTAGCCAATCTGAAATAATCGGTTTTTTCATCCATCGAGAATTGATTCAAAACGGTTCCGGGCACCTCTCCGTTTCCTTTGTAATCGATCGCATCGGAAGAAAGCGCGAATTTATGAATCACTGTTTTTTCCTCGCTTGAATAAATATCACCCATAATTCTGAAATCACCACTCCATCTCGATTCAGCCACATACAAATTTTTCGGGGAAGCGTAAATCTGATCACCCGAAGCCACCACGGTATTTTTCACCACTTCTTTTTCCGCATCATCTACGGGAATTCCAAATACCATCAAAAATCTGTTTTCGGAACGAATTCCGGGGAAATATGCGATATCGCTACACTCGGCCACAAAATTACTTTCATCTTCAGCGGAATCTTTATACAAAGGAACCACATTACCCGGCGCATTGTAGTACGGATAGTAGTAATATTCATATTTATTCGTCACCAAATAAAGCATATCTCCGATTTTTCTTGAACTCAAAGTTGAGCCCTGAACCTCAAAATCTCTAAAAAGCTTAATATCCGTTTTATTCGAAATATCATACACAAACACCTTGGAAAGATCTTCTGAATAATAAGGAGGCATTACTGCGATTTTTGCATCCACTCCCTCAGCATAAGGAATCGGCATAGCTCCGTAATAGCTTCCGATTGCAACAAGCCTGTTTCCGGACACATACATATCCGAAGGATAAAAATCCTCCACCGGAAACTCAATAAAACTCACCTCACTCATAGAAGAAGCGGGCTTAGCGTCAACAACTCTGATTGTATTTCCTTTCAAAACATAAATATATTCACCATCTGTTTTCACAATATCCGCCTCATCCACACCGGCAACCTGCACATTTGTTTCCGAGTAGTCGGCACCGTTTTCTGCTGATTTGGACTGCTCCGCCACAAACCCATCGCCTGAAATTTCCTCGCTCGGTGCGGGAGCGGCCATATCTTCATCCATCTCCAAATCATCGGTATAGTATCTGTAAGAATAATCCGGTCGGCTCATATAAGCCTGAATTTGTTCACACGATCTGAAATTTCTCGCATTAACGGTATCGATTTTTGCCACCTCTCCACGAGAAACCGAATCAAAAGTATTGTAAGCTTTTTGAGTATAACCGTTTTTCACCCTATACATCATCTCCGCCATTTCAGCCCTTGTGATTTTTTTATCAAACGACAAAACGGAAGTCGGAATAGCAGCATAGTCTTCAAGTGACAAAACAAAGTTCTTATACCACAAATCCGCATCAGCTTCCTCTTTTATCAAACCGTATGTGTTTGAAATTATTTTCGAAGCCTCGGCAAAATTTATATTTTGTTCAGGTCGAAATTTTCCATCCGAATAACCATCCACAAGCCCGGATTCCTTCGCAGTACAGATATAGGGAGCGAACCATTGATCGGTCACATCTTCAAAACAATTTCCACCCGTCACAGTTTTACCGGAAGAAAGAACCAAAATTTTCGTAAACTCGGCCCTATTAATCGTGTTTTCGGGCTTAAAAGTACCATCTTTGTAGCCCTCCACGATTCCGCTATCCTTCAAATCCAAAATTGCGGAATAGGAATCATTGTCCGCAGATACATCCATAAACGGATCGGCCTTACTTTCCGAGTTTACATTTTGCCCCAAAAGTGCAAAAATAAACATCATCGAAAGAAAAACCGAAATTTTCTTTTTGATTTTCATATTTGATGATTGGTTAAAATCCGATAAAGTCTAGCAGAATGGGGAAATCAAATAAATTGACAAAAATAATAATATTACAAAATGCGAAACACACTGAAAATAGATTCGCTTTGCGTTGAAATAGAAGGAAAAACAGTCGTGGATAATTTTTCACTCGAAATTTCCGAAGGCGAAACACACATACTAATGGGCCCAAACGGCTCCGGGAAAAGCACCCTCATAAGTGCAATTATGGGAAAACCCGGACTTAAAATAAAAAGCGGATCGGTAAATTTTAACGGGACGGACATTTTAAAACTCCCTGTTCATAAAAGAGCAAATCTCGGAATTTTTTCTTCTTTCCAAAATCCCGTGGAAATTTCCGGCCTCTCCATGCGAAGTTTTCTTCGAACCGCACTAAACTCGAAACTGCTCGAAGAGGACAAATCAGCAAAAACCTACTCCCCTCTTGAATTTATAGAACACCTTTACGATCTCTCTAAACAATTCGAATTCGACACTGATTTACTTCTTCGCGAAGTGAATTTCGAAATGTCCGGAGGAGAAAAAAAGCGAAGCGAGATAATGCAAATGGCCGTATTAAAACCGAAATTCGCCCTACTCGACGAAATAGACAGCGGCCTTGATATCGATGCTCTAAAAAAGATCTCAAACACGATTTTAAAAATTCAGGAAACGGAAAAAACTGGACTTCTCATAATCACACACTTTCCTAGAATCCTTAAATACATTGATGCAAGCCACGTTCATCTTTATAAAAACGGAAAAATCGAAAAATCCGGAGATAAACGACTTGCCTTAAAAATCGAAAAAGAAGGCTATGCAAAATAATATCATCAAAAAAAAGTTAAACGAATCTCTTATAAAAGAAATTTCAAAAGTGAAGCAGGAGCCCACCTGGATGCTCGAATTTCGCCTTAACGCACTCGAAATTTTCCTTCAAAAACCCATGCCATCTTTTGGCCCCTCGCTTGAAGATTTGGATTTTGAAAACATAAATTATTACATTCGCCCCGACGACAAAACTCACGCAAAGTGGGAAGAAGTGCCACCCGAAATCAAAGACACATTCGATAAACTCGGAGTGCCCGAGTCCGAAAGAAAATTTTTAGCCGGCACAGGAGCACAATTTGAATCGGAAATGGTTTATCATTCGCTGAAAGAACAATTAAAAGAACAAGGAGTGATTTTTGAATCGATTGAAGACGGCCTTAAAAATCATGAGGAACTTTTCAAAAAACATTTTGCAAAAGTGATCCCCTCATCCGACAACAAATTTTCCGCTCTAAATAGCGCACTTTGGTCCGGAGGCTCATTTATTTATATTCCGAAAAACATAAAACTCGATCTTCCACTGTCGGCATATTTCAGAATGAACACGGAAAATCTCGGCCAATTTGAGCGCACACTGATCATCACGGACGAAAATTCATACTTGCATTATATCGAAGGATGCACGGCGCCCGTTTACACTACGGACAGCCTTCACGCCGCTGTTGTTGAAATAATCGCAAAAGAAGGCTCTCGAATGGAATACACCACTCTTCAAAATTGGTCGAAAAATGTACTTAATCTTGTCACAAAAAGAGCGCAAGTAAAGAAAAACGCAGAAATGTTTTGGCTTGATGTAAACCTTGGATCGAAAACAACAATGAAATATCCGGCCATATATTTAATGGAAGAAGGAGCAAAAGGAGAAATCCAGTCGCTCGCATTCGCAGACAAAGGCCAAAATATTGATGCCGGTGCGAAAATTTTTCACATGGCAAAAAACACTTCGTCTCTTGTTCTATCCAAATCCGTATCAAAAAACGGCGGAATTTCCACATACCGGGGCATTACTAAAATTTCGGAAAACGCAAAAAACTCTCGAGCGAAAATCACATGTGATGCACTTATTCTGGACGAAAAATCAATTTCAAACACCTACCCCGTAAACGACATAAACGATCCAAATACAAATTTCGAACACGAAGCGCGCGTTTCAAAATTAAGCGAAGAAAAAATGCACTACCTGATGGCGAGAGGACTAAGTGAAAAAGATGCAAGCACCATGCTGATAAACGGTTTCGCTGATCCGATCACAAAAAAATTACCAATGGAATACGCCGTGGAATTAAATCGGCTAATCGATCTTTACCTGAATTAAATGAAAAAAAATTACATATTCATAAAAAACCCAAACGACCTTTTCTTCTCTTTCTTAAGCGAAGAAAAAAGCAATCTGATAATTCTTTTAGACGATAATTCCGAGGAAAATCTAAAATACACCTTCAATTTTCCAAACGAAAAAGCCGCGTCGCAGGTGTTGTTTTTAATTGTGCGAAAAAGCCCAACTCCCCTACGCGTAAAAATCGATATAAATCACGAAATAAGTAAAACCAAATCGGATCTTAAATTCAAAACGGTTCTTTTAAAAGAAGCGAAAGTGGTTTTCACCGGAAATATAAAAGTAAATGAAAACCTGAAAGATATTTCATCTTCAATGGTTCACAAAAATTTGCTTTTATCCGAAAAAGCCAAGGTGATTTCAAAACCGAATTTGGAAATAAAATCCGATGAAGTTGAGATAAATCACGGTTTTGCCACTGGCACATTCGAAAAAGAACATTTATACTATCTCGAAAGTAGAGGTCTTTCCCCGAAAAAAGCCGAAAATTCTCTCACAAAAGCCTTTATTTTCAAAGAAATAAATGAAATTAAAGACCCTGTTTTAAGAAAACAAATTAAAAAAGAAATAATATGTTTGATGCCTTAAGCCTAAAAAAAGATTTTCCGATTTTTGAAAAAACCGTTAACGGAAAGCCTCTTTGCTATTTGGACAACGCCGCAACAACACAAAAACCGAAATGCGTGATTGAAAAAATCACTGAATACTACGAAAACTTTAATTCGAACATCGGCAGATCATCGGATATTCTTGCAATAAAAGCTTTTGCCGCATTTGAAGAAACCCGAAAAACCGTTCAAAAATTTATAAACGCAAAAAACGAAAAAGAAATTATTTTCACAAGAAACACCACTGAATCGATTAATCTTGTGGCCCGTTCTTGGGGAGAAGAAAACATAAAAGAAGGTGATGAAATAGTGGTTAGCATTTTCGAACATCACTCGAATTTCGTTCCATGGCAGTTTCTCGCGAAGAAAAAATCGGCGAAATTTTTAGTTGCTCCATTAAACAAAGACCTTGAACTGGACATCGAAGCCTTTAAAAAACTTTTAGGTGAAAAAACAAAACTAGTTGCAATTTCTGCCTGCTCGAATGTGCTAGGACTTAAAGAAGACTTAAAAAAAGTAATTGAAATAATCCGTGCAAATGCTCCAAACGCAAAAATTTTGATAGATGGAGCACAAAGCATAGCCCATCAAAAAACCGATTTGCAAAAAATCGATTGTGATTTTTTCGCATTCTCCGGCCACAAAATGTTCGGCCCAACAGGAGTGGGAATACTGTATGCAAAAAAACACATTCTTGAAAATACGCCGCCATTTCTTATGGGTGGCGGAAATATCACGGAAGTAAGCGAAACGGATACCGAGTTTGCGGAAAATCCTCAAAAATTCGAAGCGGGCACTCAAAATATCGCCGACGTAATTGCGCTAAATGAAGCCATAAAATACTTTAGCAACCTTCCAATCGAAGAAGTGATCGATCACGAAAAAAATCTTTTTGATTTGGCATATTCAATGTTTTCAAAAGAGAAAGGGGTAAAAATTTTCACTCCTCGTTCATCTGAAAAAAGATCCGGAATTTTATCCTTCACCCTCGAAAAAGCGCATCCGCACGATATCGCACAAATTTTCAACGAAGAAGGAATTTCAATGAGAGCAGGACTTCACTGCGCCCATCCGCTCCACACATTTTTACAAATTCCGGCAAGCGCCAGGCTAAGCTTCTCGATTTACAACACCGAGAAGGACATAGAAACGGCTTACAAAGCACTTAAAAAAACACTTAAAATTTTTGCATAATGGACCTATATTCTGAAATCATTCTCGAGCACTTCAAAAATCCGAAAAATTTCGGCCGCTTAAATAAGCCGGAAAAAAGCGAAATGGGAAAAAACGTTTCTTGCGGAGACAGCATTTTTATTGAACTCGAAATCGAAAACGACAAAATAAGTGACATCGCATTTTCCGGACAAGGATGCGCAATTTCGATTGCGGCAATGTCGATGTTAAGTGAAAAAATCAAAGGAATGAGCGTAAAAGAAATCGAAAAACTCGATCAAAATTTCATCAAAGATCTTCTCAAAATAGAAATCGGACCGGGCAGAATAAAATGCGCCATGCTCGGCCTGGAAACAATAAAAAAAGCAATTGGAAATTAACGGTTTATGTAAATTAATTTTTAAAGAGCACATTTGAGCAAAAAATGGCTTGGTCAAAAATAATATTTTGCATTTTTTGCGAAACGAAGGCAGTTTTCCGCTGGAGAAAAATGCCTGTTGCTCGTAAAAATTAATTTACATAAACCGCAAACCTTCAAAAATTTAACACAAAAAAAGCGGACAAAAACTTTTCGTCCCGCCCGCTTTTTTAAATTTCTAATTCAATTTAAGTACACTTCTTCCTATCATCTTGGAATTTTCAAGCTCAGAAGAAGAAATAAAATAATCAAAAGTTGAAATGATGTTTTTCACCTGCACGAATTCTTCATCTGAAGTATCTTCGCCGGTCAAAAGCATCAAATTCTCCACATAATCAAGCAAGGAAGGAACATCGAAATAACTCACATTCGAGCCATAAACACCCGAAAGAGAAGCTACGGCATTCTTAAAAGAATCATTCGATGCAACCGTGGAAACTCCGAAATTTGAATTAAAATCCGGATAAAGCGCCACGACAAGCAAGTTCATATCAGACTCTCTTCTGATTCCATAATAAAAATCAAATACGCTTTCACCTATCAATTCTTTTTCTTCAAGCAAAGAATTCTCCGCCCAGAAACTTTCAGGGAAAGTTTTCATATCAAGAGTGACTCTCTTAAGCCCACCGTCCATGTTCGATTTTTTGAAATAATTGGATAAATTTTCAAGACTAAGTTCCACGTCCGACTCTGCAATAAATTCATCCACTTTTTTATCAAGCCAAGAAACAAGCTTTTCTCCCGCACCCAAATCCCCGCTATCAAGTTTCAAAGCGATATATGCACCCGGATAAACCTGACCTACGTCCGCAAGACCCACGGCATAAGGAGAATCCGTCAAAAGCTCAAATTCAGCTTCTGAAAGACCCGTTTCCTCGTAAACGGCATCAAGCGAAAAGCCCGAAAGATCAGCCCCCGTCATTTCCAAAGAATCCAAATACGGCTGATACAAAAGACCCAAATCGGTATCTTCGAAATAAGCCATCAAATTTTTTCCGGGAAGTTTATTGAGCAAAGAAAGCGAGTGACCTCTGTATTCGTTCAACAAATCCGTATCCGTAATTTCCACGGACGAATCAATCTGAACCTTGTTTGAACTCAAAACGGAAACAAAAGTCTTAATATCACCCATTTGTTTATACATTTCACTTAGTGAAGCATAAGGGCTGTCGCTTCCGTAAATCATATCCATCATTTGAGAAAGTAAATCTCCATCCACAAAAACGGAAACAAGGCTTTTTTCTTCGTCGGAACTCATATTATAACCGTTTTTCGCTTTTAATCTCACCATTGCCTCATCTCGATTTTGATCGGAATTCGTCACAAAAAATATGTCACCATATCTCACAAAATAAAAATCTTCACCCTCTGAAACAAAACGAAGTTCATTACCCGAAAGTTCACAATACATCTCATTCATCGGTTCAACACCCATTGATTTCGTTATTGCGGAATAAAATTCATCGGCGGCTGATACTTTTCCTGCTACAAAAACCTTTGCAGTATCCATATCTTCAAAACCACCCGCCCCAAGTTTCAAACCAAGCAACACGGAATAATCCTCTTCAAAAACAGGCGCTATCAAATTTCCCAAATTATTTTCACTTCTCTTATTGTATCCAAACATTGACTCAAGAAGACCCATTTCGGAAATTTCCGGAAATTTTTCAAGCATCTTCTCAAAATTATCACGAGAAGAACTATCCGAATAATTCAAAGACAAAACGATCTCCGAGTCTTTCGGAAGTAAATCCGCCACATCCAAATCGGCCGTTTCGGGATTTTTCGTGTAATCACATTTCTCATAAAAATATTTTTCACCGAAATCAAGAGGACGATCCCATGCATATCTAATTTGCCCATTATCTTCCACGGACTTAAGTCTATAAAGCAATTCCGCAACCTCTTCTCTAGTCATCCCGGAATTCGCTCCCAGAGAGCTGTCTGAAGACTTTGGCCAAAAATTTCTATTATAAGAAAAAGCGGCAAAAGAATAATACCACTGAGAATCGTTCAAATCTGAAAGCCAAGTAACATAAGAATCCATAGCGCCATCCGAAATTTCATCTTGTGAATAATACATCAAAAGAGCCATTTTCGTAGCCTCGGCTTTTGTTACGCATTGTCCCGGTCTAAAAGTCCCATCTGAGTATCCGTTCACAACTCCTCTGGCTCTAGCGGTCATTACATAAGGGGTGAACCACGCATCGGCGGGAGTATCCGAAAAAAGCTCTGAGCTATACACATTTTCATCGACGCCTCTTGTTTTAAAAAGCATCTTCAAAAACTCAACACGATTAACACAAGCCATAGGCTTAAAAGTGCCATCGGCATAACCGTTCACAACTCCGTTTCGACTCATCCATTCAATGGAATTTTGAAACTGACTTTCGCCCGTGTCTGAAAAGTTCGAAGCGAAAGCGGACGTTCCCAAGCTCGAAAAAACCAAGGCAATCGCCAAGACTCCGAGGGGGAATGAAAAATACTTTTTCATTTTCTTGAAATTAAATAATTACTTAAAGCACTTTACAACAAAACTACTTCAAAAAAAACCAAATTAATCCTCCTCGGTAAAAGCCGCAACACCGGCGGTGGGAGTACCATTTAAATCATCGCTTAAAATAGCTTTCTGTATTTTTTCCACACCGACACCAACAGACCTAACGCGATCTCCCAAATCCAAAATCATTCTCGGAATCTGAGAAATCGCCACTTTTTCCAACTCACTGAGCTGCGCGGAAAGATTTTGAATTTGCCTTACTTGATCGGCACATTTGAAATTTAATTCTCGTCTTTCGTTTTGAAGAGCCACATATTCCTCCTGCGACACTCCGGCATTTCCGAACTGTCTGAAAGAAGAAATTTCCAGATCTTTCTGCGAAACCTGTTCTTTAAGCGCTTCGTTTTCTTCCATCAAATTTTCAAGCTGATCGCGAATAGCATTGTAATCAGCTTGAAGCCGCACATAGTCTGAAAAAGTTTGTTCAAAATTTGCAAGCTCCTCGTTCAACTTTTTCACCGCCCGATCACCTTTTTCCGCCCTCTCCGAAAGTTCTGAAAATTCTTTGGCACTGAGTCGTGAAGCCTTATCAAAAAGCGCAAGCTGAAGCTCAAAACCGGAAAGCTTTTCCTTCAATTTTGCAATCTCGTTTCTTGCTGTATTAAGCTCTTTTTTAAGAACACCGGTTTCTGAAAAATCACCTGAAAGGAGCCTATCCCCATCGTTTTCACTAATCAAAACATATTTCTTGCGCCTCATCAATCCAAGCACCGGAGGAGCCTATCCCCATCGTTTTCACTAATCAAAACCCTGGCTTGTTTAAGATCATGAAGCCTTGCATTGGTTTCACTAAGATCCCTTATTTAATTCTCCAGTTCCTCAATATTTTGAAGCAAAGACAAATTCGAAGTGGAACTGTTTCGCCTTTCTTCTTCAATTCGCTTTTCCAAAGATAGAATTTTTTTTGCCATCTTCATAACGATCTCTCGTGATTCGCTATCCCTTTCCAAAGCCAAAGAATAAAGGTTTTCCATTTCAGATTCCAAATCCGCCAAAGAC